>CAVKXR010000099.1:0-8064 GCA_963660275.1 Oscillospiraceae bacterium | reverse complement strand
AAATTGAAACGGTCGAGTTCGGCGGAACGCTTGCGCAGTGGCAGAATCTCTATGTCGGAAAAGACGAGGTTCAGTACGCGACCGTAATCTGCGCTGACGGCGGAATTTCCTGCACCTCGGACAATTTTGAGGAAGTTCTAAAGACTTTCAGCGCAGGCAGCGAAGCGCATATCGCAATCAGGGTTGGTTATGGAGAAGGTAGGCTTGAGTGCACAGTTTTAAGAGATGTCATGAAAAACTATTCCGACATAAAAATTCATCTTGACCTGAGCAAGGTAAAAACTATAATGGATAATGAAAGATTTAAGGACTGCACGAATCTTGTGGGCATTGAATTTTCAACTTTGGACACGGAGATATGGTATGGGGATTTTTGGGGCTGCACCGGGCTGAAGAGCATAACAGTTCCCGCCAACATCACTGGAATTGAAGGCAGGGCCTTTTATAACTGCACCGGTCTTGAGGAAGTTACGTTCTTAGGGAATATTTCTAACGCGGACACCCCTTTTGAAGGCTGCACGAAGCTCTCGAAAGTAAACTTTCCTGAGGGACTTACAGGAATACCAAACAATATTTGTCGTGGCTTAACAGGCTTAACATCAATAGAAATTCCTGCAAGCGTAACGGAAATAGGATCAAGTGCGTTTGATGACACCAGACTTACATCGGTGGAAATTCCTGCGGACGTTACAAGACTAGGTTCAACCGCTTTTGGTAGCATCGAAAGCCTTACAAGCGTAACCATATACGCAGTGGACATCGTGCTGGCTGATCCCTTTCTATACAGCACCAATTTAAAAGACGTTTACTACGCCGGCACAATGGCAGACTGGGAAGCGTTGAAAAACAAAGTGTCAACTGCAGAAAGCGAGAGCAACGCAGTAGAAATGGCATTTTCGAACGCACCGCTCACCACCGCAACAATACACTGCTCGGACGGGGATATAACACCGTAGCCACACAACGTGTCATTGCCGGGCTTGACCCGGCAACTGTCATTATCGGGCTTGACCCGATAATCTCATTCCGTACAAGGGATTCCCCGGACAAATCGGGGAATGCATTGCACCGCACCGGGGAATGACATAAGCCTCTATCCCAGCGACCGTTCGAACTTTTCGAGAAGCTCCCTGCCCGCGGGCCATTCGCCCAGATCCGTCTGCGCATTGATATGCCCGAGAGCGCCGACATTTTCAAGGCTTGATCCCCACGACCTGGCGAACAAGCGAGCGCGTTCCATCGAAACGTAAGGGTCGTTTTCGCTAGCGACGACCATCGACGGGACGGGAAGCCTTTTCAGCGGGACCGGGGCGAAGTCGCGGATGATTTCCACCGAATCCGCATCTGCCGGAGCGACCAGGAAAGCCCCGCGGACAAAGGGACTTTTTCCTCGGAGAAGCCATTCGACCGCCGTCACCGAACCCAGGCTGTGCGCGACGAGAATCATGTCCGACTTCAATCCGGCGATGTATCGGGAAAGCCTTTCCACCCAGTCATTCTTTTCCGGATGTTCCCAGTTTTCCTGGATGACGCGCTCCGTGTCCGGGAGGCTTTTTTCCCAAAAGCTCTGCCAATGTTTCGGCCCCGAATTGTTGAGGCCCGGGATTATCAAGTGGTGCATGGTTCAAATATAGCAGTCCGCCGCCTTGAAAATATCCGATTTTTCTAAATTTGAAACACTATGAGCATTCAGAATAATGACCTGTGGATTGGTGTCGATGTCGGTTCGACTACCGTGAAAATCGCCGTCGTCGATCCGGCTACCGAAAAGCTCCTCCATTTTACCTACGAGCGTCACAATGCGATGCAGGCGAAGAAAGTCTATGAAGTCCTTTCGACCGCCCACGGGATGTTCCCCGACAAGAATTTCCGGGTGGCATTTTGCGGATCCGGTGCGCAACCCTTCGCCGACGCGACACATGCATTCTTTGTACAGGAAGTCGTCGCCAACGCTCTCGCCGTGAGAGCAACCCACCCCGAAGCCCGGGTCGCCATCGAACTCGGCGGACAGGACGCGAAAGTCGTCTTCTTCGAAAAGGACAAGGGCACAGGAAAGCTCATCGCAAGCGACATGCGCATGAACGGCGTATGCGCCGGCGGAACCGGAGCGTTCATCGACCAGGTGGCGGGACTTCTCCGCATCAAGACGGAACAGTTCGAATCGTTCGCCGCCCGCGGCACAAAGGTTTACGAAATTTCGGGACGATGCGGAGTCTTCGCCAAGACGGACATCCAGCCGATGCTCAACAGCGGCGTCGCCAAGGAGGACATCGCCCTTTCGAGCTTCCACGCAATCGCCAAGCAGACGATCGGCGGTCTCGCGCAGGGCATGGAAATCAAGCCGCCCGTCATCTTCGAAGGCGGACCGCTCACGTTCAACGCGACCCTCGTCCGCGCTTTCAAGGAACGCCTCGGCATCTCCGACGAGCAGGCCATCCGACCGGAACATTCCGAAGTCCTCGTCGCCTACGGGGCAGCGCTTTCCGTCGGCAGCATGTTCGCAGACAAGGAATGCGGCTACAGACGGGAAGGCTCGCTCGAAATGCTCAAGCACTTCAACGAGATCCGCCTCGCCGAGCGCAAGGACCATTCCGAACCTTTCTTCAAGAGCGAAGCGGAATACGAACTCTTCAAGCAGGCGCATCCGCTCGCAAGCCCGAACTATCCGCAGCCGCCGTCAGGCTCCACCATCAACGCGTACCTCGGCATCGACGCAGGTTCGACGACGACCAAGTTCGTCCTGCTCGACGAAAACGAGAAGGTCATCGACGGATTCTATTCCGGAAACGAAGGCGAACCGCTCGCCGTCTTGAAAAAGGCGCTCAACGATCTGGCGGACCGCTACGAGGAATACGGCTGCAAGCTCAACATTCTAGGCGTCGGAACGACCGGCTACGGCGAACAGCTCTTCGCCCGGGCCGTCCACGCCGACTACCACACCGTCGAAACGGTCGCCCACGCGAACGCGGCGCAAAAGCTCCGACCGGACGTTTCCTTCATCCTCGATATAGGCGGACAGGACATGAAGGCCATCTCCGTCCACGACGGCGTCGTCACGGGCATCATCCTCAACGAGGCGTGCTCTTCGGGATGCGGATCGTTCATCGAAACGTATGCGAAGTCGCTCGGCGTCCCCATGGAAAAAATCGCGGAACTCGCTTTCAACGCGAAGAATCCCTCCGAACTCGGAAGCCGCTGCACGGTCTTCATGAACAGCTCGATCATCACCGAGCAGCGCGACGGCAAGCAGCCCGAAGACATCATCGCGGGCATCTGCCGTTCCATCATCCTGAACGTGTTCACGAAAGTCATCCGCATCCGCAACCTCGAAACGCTCGGAAAGGTCGTCGTGGTCCAGGGCGGAACGTTCAAGAACGACGCGGTCCTCCGCGCCTTCGAACAGCTCACGGGAATAGTCCCCATCCGACCGGAACGCCCGGGCGAAATGGGAGCAATCGGCGTCGCCCTTCTCACGAAAAAGTTCATGGAGAACAAGAAGAAGGAAGACCCGAACTACCGCTCGACATTCATCGGTCTCGAAGCGGCCCGCAACATGAGCTGGGACAACAAGCCCGGCATGATTTGCGGCTACTGCACGAACCACTGCTCCCGCACGATCGTCACGTTCAGCGACGGTTCGAGCTACGTCACCGGAAACCGCTGCGAACGCGGAGAGGTGACCGCCGACCCGAACGACCCGAAGACGAAAGCGCTCATCGCGGAAATCAACAAGAAGATGCTCGCCGTGCCCGACATGGTCAAGCGCACGAACCAGCTGCTAGTCAAGGACTACGCACCGAAACAGCTCCTCCCGCAGACGGGAAAAACCATCGGCATCCCGCGCGCACTCGAGTTCTGGTCGAGCCTTCCCTACTGGAAAGCGTTCTTCACTTCGCTCGGCTACACGGTCGTCATCAGCCGCCAGAGCGATTACAAGCTCTTTGAACGCGGACTCCAAAGCGTCGCGAGCGACACGATTTGCTTCCCGGCAAAGCTCGTCCACGGTCACGTCCTCGACCTTATCGACAAGAAGGTGAACAGCATCTTCTTCCCGGTGATGGTCGCCCTGCCGAGCGATCATTCGAAATTCAAATCGACAGCCGTATGCCCCGTCGTACAAGGCTATCCCAACGTCTGCCGCAACACGGACGATCCCGAAAGCCGCTACGGGATTCCGATGATCCAGCCCACGTTCCACTGGACGGATACGGAACTGCGCCGCAAGCAGACGGTGAACTACTTCCACGAGCTCTGGGGAATCTCCAAAAAGGTTCTCGACAAGGCGGTGACCGAGGGCGAAAAGGCTCTCACGACTTTCCGCGCGACACTCGCCGAAGAAGGCGGAAAGATTCTCGAAGACGTCCGGAAAAAGGGCGACTTCGCCATCTGCCTCGCCGGACGTCCCTACCATGCGGATACGCTCATCAACCACAACATCGCGCAGCATTTCACGCGGATGGGAATCCCCGTCCTCACGACGGAATCGCTCCCCGGAGTCTTCGACCAGGATATCGATAAGCACACCCGGATGGAAGTCAAGAACACGTTCCACATGCGGATGCTCGGGGCGACGATGCTCGCCGCCAAGGATCCCGCGCTCGAACTCGTGCAAATCGTCAGTTTCGGCTGCGGACACGACTCGGTTCTCACCGACGAAATGAACCGGATGCTGCACGAAGTTTCCATGAAGGAACTTCTGATGCTGAAGCTCGACGAAGGCGACGCCCGCGGCCCGGTCGGCATCCGCGTCAAGAGCTTTATCGAAACCGTCCGCGCACGAAGAAAGATTTCGTTCCCGCCCAAGACGGAAGGCCCGCTTTTCCCCGTCAAGTTCGAGGAAAAGGACAAGGAAACCCGCACGATCCTTGTCCCGAACCTCTCCCGCGGATTCAGCGTCCTCGCCACCGCCTACTTCAAGCATCTCGGCTACAAGGTCGAGCTGCTCCCGATGGGCGGCCCGGAAGCGTTCGCGCTCGGCAAGAAGTTCGTCCACAACGACATCTGCTTCCCTGCGCAGGTGAACATCGGCGAAAACCTCCTGTGGCTGAAGAACCACCCCGAATGCCCGCACGACAAAATCGCCGTCACGCTTTCGAAGAACTGCGAAAACTGCCGCGCGGTCCAGTACGCCGTCCTCGCACGAAAGGCTCTCGACGAAGCGGGATTTGCGGACGTCCCCATCATCACGACCGGCACAGACACGAAGAACATGCACCCGGGATTCAAGCTCACGCTAGACTTCCGCCTGCACATGCTCTGGGGCCTCACCATGATGGACGCCATCGAGACGTTCTACAGACGGAGCCGCCCCTACGAACTTCATGCGGGCGACACGCAGAAAGTCTATGACGAATGGCTCCCCCGCGTCATGGAAAAAGTCGCGGTCATCTCGACCAAGGGAGTTGCCTACCCGAAGGAAGCGTTGAAAGTCTTCGACCAGGCTGTCGATGCGTTCAACCGGATAGAAGTCGATTCGAGCTACCGCAAACCGCGCGTCGCGCTCCTCGGCGAAATCCTGATGAACTACCACCCGGGCGCAAACGGCCACATCGAAGACTATCTGATGGACAACGGCATGGAAGTTTACCTGCCGGGCATGACGGACTTTTTCCGGGTAGATGAAGTCGTCAGACGCGAAAAGATCAAGCGCGGTCTCATCGAAAAGCCCATCGAGAACTGGCTCGTCGGAGGCGTCACCGCAAAGATTTACACCCATGCGGTGAAGACCGTCCAGAAGCACGCAAAGCGTTACAAGCTCTACGAGCATCACGCGGACTGCTACGAACTAGTCAAGCTTGTGGGCGACATCATCGACCCGACATACAACACGGGAGAAGGCTGGTTGATTCCGGGCGAAATCCTCTACAACGCGCCCCACGGCATCAACAGCTTCATCATCGTGCAGCCGTTCGCCTGTCTCGCGAACCACATCTCGGGCCGCGGCCTCACCAAGGCGGTCAAGGCGCGATACCCGCACATCCAGGTCCTCTCCCTCGACTACGACCCGGACACGAGCTTCGCGAACATCGAAAACCGTCTGCAGATGCTAATCATCAACGCCCGCGACCTCGAAAAATCGCACCACGTGAAAGGTTAGCGCAGGTCTTCGCCCAAAATTTTTATCCAAAGTTTTATGTGCCGCAAATGCGGCGCATTTTTTTTTCAGCCAAAGCACCTGACTGCAAAATCACAAAACAACCAAGACAAAAAAAAACTTGACAATCAGCAAAGCAGGAAATATATTTCAAAAAAAATGCCTCTTGATTCTGAGCCAGAAATTTTGTTGAAAGATATCGCCTCTATTCGGACAGGTGTTGTAACTTCGCGCAAAAGAGCAACTTTCGACAGCCAAAACATCTATGAATATAAGTTGCTGAATTTACACTGCATCCGAAACGACGGCAAACTGGACATTTCCTCCGCCGAACCGTTCTATGCGAACGAAAAGCTAAACGAAGACTTTATCACAAAACAAAACGACATTCTGATTCGTCTTAGCGCCCCGTATTCCTCGGCAATCATCGAACAAGAATCCACAAATCTGCTTGTGCCTTCCCACTTTGCCATCATCAGGCTGACGGAATCATCAATCAACCCCTATTTTATACTCTGGCAGCTGAAGCAAAAAAACATTATGCAGCAAATCTACCGGAACATCAGCGGCACGACACAATTTGGCACAATCAATTCGGGCCTCTTCGCCGATTTACCGATAAAATGCATTTCCGAAGAACGGCAAAATTCATTCGGAAAATTGTTCAAACTGACAAACAAGGAGCAAGAGCTTTTGACAAGGCTCGCATCGGAAAAGGCGAAACTAAACCGGGTGCTCATGGCCCGCGCTTTTATGAATTTTTAAACAAAAAGGATTCCAGCATGACAACCAAGCAAGAAATCGAGCGAGTATTGTGGAACGCCTGCGACAGCTTCCGCGGCAAAATCGACAGTTCCCGTTACAAGGATTACATTCTTTCGATGCTATTCGTCAAATATCTAAGCGACGTGTACGCGGAAACCCGCAAGAAATACGAGGAACAATACAAAGGCGACAGGCAACGCGTCACCCGGGCGATGAGCCGCGAGCGTTTTGTCATGGACGAGACTTCGACATTCGCCTACCTATACGCCAACCGGAACCACGCAGAAATCGGTCAAAAGATCAACGTGGCCCTGGCGGCAATCGAAAACAACAACAGCGCAAAGCTCCACAACGTATTTCGGGCTATCGACTTCAACTCCACGGTCGATTTCGGCGAACCGAAAGATAAAAACGCCATTCTGAAAAACCTCCTGGAAGACTTCAAGGATTTGGATTTAAGTCCCTCGCAACTGGATTCCGTTGACATCATCGGCGACGCATACGAATACATGATAGCGAACTTCGCCTCCGATGCCGGGAAAAAGGGCGGAGAATTTTACACGCCGAGCAAGGTTTCCGAACTCGTCGCGCGCCTCGTAGCCCCAAAGGAAAACGATCGCATTTATGACGGCACCTGCGGCAGCGGTGGACTCCTGCTCAAGGCGTTCGGGCAAATCGGCAACCGCAAGGCACGCGTTTACGGACAGGAACAGAACATGCAAACGTGGGCGCTCTGCCGGATGAACATGTTCCTGCACGGCGTAGATGATGCGATCATCTGGCAAGGCGACACGCTGGCCAATCCGGGAAACATCGAAAACGACAGGCTGATGAAATTCCAGTGCATCGTTGCGAACCCGCCGTTCTCGCTCGATAAGTGGGACAGCGGCTTTATCCACCAAACTGCCGAAGGCGACAAGAAAGCGAAGATGACCCCGGAACTCGACCCGTTCCGACGCTTCGACTGGGGCATTCCCCCGACATCCAAGGGAGATTACGCATTCGTCATGCACTTTTTGCACAGCCTGGACGATGCGACCGGACGCATGGGAATCGTTCTTCCCCACGGCGTCCTGTTTCGCGGGGCAAGCGAAGGAAAAATCCGGCAGACAATCATCGAAAAGTTCAACTTCCTCGATGCGGTCATCGGACTTCCGGCAAACCTCTTTTACGGAGCGGGAATCCCCGCATGCATCCTGGTTTTC
>CAVKXR010000098.1:0-8202 GCA_963660275.1 Oscillospiraceae bacterium | reverse complement strand
GACTGTACTTGGGAATACCGAAGAAGTAGCCTTCGTACTTCAGCGCGAAGAGCCTCTTCATGTCTGTGATGGGGAAAATGTCTTGGAAAACGCGTTCCAGACCTACTTTGAGACGCTTCTCAGGGGGAACGCCTTTTTGGAGGAAGTGGTCATAAGAAGCTTTCTGCACTTCGACCAGATACGGAAGTTCCAACTGGAACTTATTGGAGGAATAATTCTTTCGCTCCGTCATTTAAAAACCTCATCCAGTGAAAAAACCTTGAACACGGGAAAAACACCAAAAGCCCACACTAGCGTGCAGGCATTTGGAGTGTTCTAATTAAAGAACTGAAGACATTACTTCAGGACGACCTTGGCGCCAAGGTCTTCGAGATCCTTCTTCATCTTTTCGGCGTCAGCCTTCGGAGCGGCTTCCTTCACAACGCTGTTGGCCTTTTCGACCATTTCCTTGGCTTCCTTCAAGCCAAGACCCGTGATGGCACGGACTGCCTTGAGAACCGCCATCTTGTTAGCTCCGCATTCCGCGAGGATAACGTCGAATTCGGTCTTTTCCTCAGCGGCTGCACCAGCAGCGGCTGCAGCGACGACAACGCCACCTGCGGCAGCTTCAATGCCGTGCGCTTCCTTGAGGTAGTCAGCCAATTGCTTGGCTTCGAGAAGGGTGAGACCCGCGATTTGATCACCAATAGCCTTGATATCTGTTGCCATGATGTTTTTCTCCAATTATTCCGTTTTGAAAAAGTTGTTTGTGAGTGGTTGTGTTGAGGATTAGGCGGTAGCTCCGGCCTGTTCCTTTTCCAGTTTTTCCGTGAGGGATTTGATTTGGCCCGCAATTGTGGAACCCGGTCCAAGAATGATCGTGACCAACTGGGCGAGCATACCCTTGCGATCCGGAATCTTGGAAAGTTCAACAACATCGGTTCCCGGTCTGACTTTACCTTCGAGGTAAACGCTCTTGGCGACGAGGAAATCGGGATTTTCCTTGTGGAAGTTTTCGATTTCGCGCGCCGGCAGAATCGGATCGTCAGCAGGCCCCACCATAACGGAAGTTGCGCCCTTGAGCACATCGTCCAAGCCGGTAATGTTCATCTTTTCAAGAACTCTCTTCAAGAGGGTATTCTTGACAGCGATGTACTGGACATTCTTGGACTTGAGATCCTTACGCAGCTTGTTGTCAAGCTCTACGGGAATCTTCTCGTAGTTGAGAAGATAAATCGACGCAGCACCTTCAAAAGCTTTGACGATGGAATCAACTTTCTGTTGTTTTTTAACTACAGCTTTCATTGTTTAACTCCTATCGTGTAAGGCTCATGTCGAGCTTGAGGCTCGGAGTCATGGTTGCCGTGATGAACAGGGACTTGATGTAAGTGCCCTTGGAAGTTTGCGGCTTGTTCTTGATGACGGAATCGATCACAGCCTTCGCATTTTCAACGAGCTGGGATTCCGAGAACGAGAGCTTGCCGATCGGAGCGTGAATGTTCGCTCCCTTATCAACACGGTACTGGATTTTACCTGCCTTGAGTTCCTTCACGGTTTGAGCGACATTAATCGTCACCGTTCCGGACTTCGGACTGGGCATCAAGCCACGAGGACCGAGCACGCGGGCCACCTTGCTAATCACCGGCATCATGTCGGGAGTCGCAACAACGGCATCAAAGTCGAGCCAGCCTTCCTGGATTTTTTGGACCAAGTCTGCGCCACCGACGTAATCGGCTCCCGCATCCTTTGCTGCCTGGAAATTGTTGTCCTTGCAGAAAACGAGAACGCGAACCTGACGACCGGTACCATTCGGCAGCACAACCGTGCCACGAACAGCTTGATCGGAGTTTTTGGGATCAACACCGAGATTAAAATGAAGCTCGACAGTCTGGTCGAACTTAACCTCGGATTTTTTAAGAATTTCGAGCGCCTGCTCCAAACCGAACGATTGAGTCCGGTCAAAAGCTTCAGCCAATTTCTTATACTTTTTTCCTCTGAACATGGTGTTTCCTGTCAGAAATAGGGTTAAGGTCCGCCAGATTAGTCGACTACATCCACGCCCATCGAGCGTGCTGTGCCCGCAACCATGCGCATTGCGGCTTCGATGTCGATTGTATTCAAGTCCGGCATCTTTCTTTCAGCGATTTCCTTGACTTGAGCCTTGGTGATCTTGCCGACCTTTTTACGGTTCGGTTCGCCCGAGGCGGTTTCGATGCCGGCAGCCTTCTTGACGAGGACTGCGACAGGCGGCACCTTCGTAATGAAGGTGAAGCTCTTGTCGGCATAAACCGTAATGACCACGGGGATGATCATTCCCTTTTCGTTCTGGGTCTGGGCATTGAACGCCTTGCAGAACTGCATGATGTTCACACCCTTCTGACCCAGGGCAGGACCCACCGGAGGCGACGGGTTTGCGGCACCGCCGGGAATCTGAAGCTTAATAAAACCTGTGATTTTTTTAGCCACGTTATTTCTCCATTTCAGAACCGAATACTATACGGAAGCGGCTTCTACTTGGTTAAAGCCCAGTTCGACAGGCGTAGAACGGCCAAACACAGAAACCATCACGCGAAGCTTGTTCTTCTCCGTGAGAATTTCCTCGACCGAACCGATAAAGCCCTTGAACGGACCATCCTTGATAGAAACACTGTCCCCGACAATATACGGATTCTGGATCACATCCTGCGAAGCGTCTTGAGATTCGACGCCAAGCAGTCTATCGACCTCGCTCTGACGCAGAGGAATCGGTGCCTTGTTCTGGCGACTGGTTCCTCCAAAATGGGTAACCCCCTGAATGGACGTTACCAGGTGCTGGGTGAGCTCGTCCAGCTCCATCTCTATAATCAAATAAGCCGGGAAAAGCTTTTGGACAACCGTCTTACGCTTTCCTCGGACATTGACCTGGACAGCCTTCTCCGGAATGAGAATGCGTCCAAATTTATCTTGAACGCCTTCGCGCTCAATCAACATTTCCAAATTTTTCTTAATCGTGCTTTCCTGACCGGAAAACGTATGGACTGCATACCATAACATCGCCATGATTTACCCACGTCCTAACAGTTTATCGACGAGAAAGGAAAGTCCCAAATCAATTCCAGCAATATAGATACCCATGATAACGCTAAAAATCATTACAACCAAAGTAGAACCTTTCAGCTCTTCAAGAGTCGGCCAGGTGACCTTTTTCATCTCTTGGATAACTTCTTTGATGTATTGCTGAATCTTTTGCATTTCATGACTCCGAAAGAAGGATGGAAGCAGGTCGGGAGGGACTCGAACCCCCAACCAACGGTTTTGGAGACCGTGACTCTACCAATTGAGCTACCGACCTAAATGCCGTCCTTACTTGGTTTCCTTATGAACTGTATGCTTGCGGCAGAACGGGCAGTACTTCTTGTACTCCACACGGGAAGGGTGAAGACGCTTGTTCTTGTCGCAATCATAGTTACGCTGATGGCAAACAGTGCATTCAAGCGTAATAAGTTCTCTTGGCATTTTTATTCCTTACTTGATGATTTCGGTTACGGATCCGGCGCCGACGGTGCGGCCGCCCTCGCGGATGGCGAAGCGGAGCTGCTTCTCCATGGCGATCGGGGCGATGAGCTCCACGTCGATCGTCACGTTGTCGCCCGGCGTCACCATCTCCACGCCTTCCGGGAGCTTGATCGTGCCAGTCACGTCCGTCGTGCGGAAGTAGAACTGCGGGCGGTAGCCGTTCATGAACGGCGTGTGGCGGCCGCCCTCCTCCTTCTTCAGAACGTAGATCTGGCCCTTGAAGTGAGTGTGCGGGGTGACGGACTTCGGAGCCGCGAGAACCATCCCGCGGATGATGTCCTTCTTCTCCGCGCCGCGGAGCAGGAGGCCCACGTTGTCGCCAGCCTGCGCGTCGTCGAGCAGCTTGCGGAACATCTCCACGCCCGTCACCACGTATTCCGTCGTGTCGCCGAGGCCCACGCGCTCCACCTTGTCGTTCAGGCGGACGATGCCGCGCTCGATACGCCCGGTCGCGACGGTGCCGCGGCCCGTGATGGTGAACACGTCCTCGATCGGCATCAGGAACGGCTTGTCCGTCTCGCGGACGGGCTGCGGGATGTACTCGTCAACGGCCTTCATCAGCTCCATGATCTTGTCCTGGTACGCCGGGTCGCCCTCGAGCGCCTTCAGCGCGGAGCCGCGGATGATCGGCGTGTTGTCGCCGTCGTAGCCGTACTGCTTCAGCAGGTCGCGGACCTCCTCCTCGACGAGCTCGAGGAGTTCCGGGTCGTCCACCATGTCACACTTGTTCAGGAACACGACGATCTTGGGGACGCCCACCTGGTGCGCGAGGAGGATGTGCTCGCGGGTCTGCGGCATCGGGCCGTCGGTCGCCGCGACGACGAGGATCGCGCCGTCCATCTGGGCCGCGCCCGTCACCATGTTCTTCACGTAGTCGGCGTGCCCCGGGCAGTCGACGTGCGCGTAGTGGCGGTTCTCCGTCTGGTATTCCACGTGCGACGTGTTGATCGTGATGCCGCGCGCCTTCTCTTCCGGCGCGTTGTCGATCTCGTCGAACTTCTTCGCCGACGCGAGGCCCTTCGCGGCCAGGGTCGTGCAGATGGCAGCCGTCAGCGTCGTCTTGCCGTGGTCGACGTGGCCGATCGTGCCGATGTTGCAGTGCGGCTTGGTTCTTTCAAAATGCTCTTTTGCCATTTTATCCTCTTCTTCACCAGAAGGTTTATCGCTTCAAATCCGCGGATGGACTTCCATCCTGACATTCGGAAAGCATAGGAAGCGCTACTTCCCGAATTTGAGACCCCAAATTTAGTTGAGTTTTTCTAAAAATGCAAGACTTCATCTAAAAATTTTTACAAAGAATATACAAAAGAAGCCTAGAGAGAGGAAATAACCCAAGCAAAGAGCATTTCCCCCTCCGGCGTTCCATTTTCCAAGCCTAAAGTTTTTTCAATAATCCGCGCCCGTCATAGCACTCTTCAAAATAGATATATCTTTTATACCCATCTACCGCATTATACCAATACAAAGATGAGCCATATGTTACCGCATTTGAAGCCAGCTGATCGATAGCGGTCTCAGAAAGATTCAAGTTAACCAATACACTTACCACCGATTCGGTTGAAACACACGAATACGACTGGGTCGCCCGATTTCCACAAATCGAATACATCGCCATGTACGCTTCGCTTGCCTTTGTATTATTGATTGTGCCGAGATTATACCCGTTACAGATATACCCCACTTCGACAGCCCAATAATATTCAGCGGACGAGCTACTCACAGAAGTAGCCGGTCTAGCAAAAGAACTGCTTGAATATGTCATTGAAACGGAAGAAGAACTACTTGTATATGTTGGAGAAAGAATGGATGAGCTGCTTACTTCCGTTGACGAAGGCGCTGTCGGCGAACTTGACTCGGAAGAACAGGCCGATAGAAGCGCAATAAACAGAAGAACGATTGTTTTTTTCATATGGATTAGACCTCCTTGTTGCATCCCATAAGGATTTTTAAATGTTTTAAAGAAGAATAAGAAAAAAAAAGCTTTGTCAAGCCTTTTTGGAATTTACCCGGAAAAAGGTTTCGGGTAGCAACAATTAATCATTGCACATTTGTCTGGATTTGGAATGCCGCCACAGAAGCCCGTAGAAACAAAGCATTTAATCATAAGGGCGAAAATTGCAGTTTTACGCAAAAATATCCCCTATAGAAGAGCTCTAGACAGAGAAAAAGTTTAAATTAGAGGAGAAAATTGCAGTTTTACACAGAAATCTCCCGTAGGAATTTAAAATGATAGAAAGAGACGCCTATCTCGACAAGCTGGTCCACGCCATGGGAAATGGGTACATCAAAGTTGTCACCGGACTTCGAAGGTGCGGGAAATCCTTCTTACTGAACACTCTATTTTACAACTACCTAAAAACAAACATTACCGACAAAACGCATATTCTCCGTTTCGCCTTTGACTCGGCAGATGATTTGCGACTTATCGGAGAAAATCCCATTTTGCTTCAACAAAAAAGGGCGAAGGCGGATCCGCTCAAATTCATCGACTACATCGACAGACAGATAAAGGATGACGACAAGTATTATCTGCTACTCGATGAAATCCAGGAACTCGGAGCCTTCGAATCCGTCCTAAATTCCTATCTGCGAAAGCCAAACATAGACACCTTTGTAACGGGCAGCAACGCAAAATTCCTGTCAAAGGATCTAATCACCGAATTTGCCGGTCGTTGCGATCAAATTCACATGCAGCCGCTTTCGTTTGCCGAGTTCATGTCTGTCTATGCCGGCGATAAATACCAGGGATTTCGGGATTATATGCAGTTTGGCGGTTTGCCGCTAGTCGTCCTCGAAAGCGATCCGGTCAAGAAAAAAGCGCATCTAGACGCCCTTTTCCGGGAAGTTTACCTTCGCGATATCATTCTGCGAAATAAAATCAAAAATGTCCACGACCTAGATGACATTTTGAACATTCTTTCCTCTGCCGTAGGTTCCCTGTCAAATGCCGAAAAAATCTGCAAAGCTTTAAAAAGCGAAAAGCATTCCGCAATCAAAAATACAACGGTTGCCAAATACATCGGCTCTCTCGAAGATGCGTTTCTCATCCATTCCGCACAGCGTTTTGACATCAAGGGCAAGCGCTATATCGGTTCGCCGCTGAAGTTTTATTTTACGGATCTGGGATTGCGAAACTCTCGCTTGAACTTCAGGCAGTTTGAAGAAACCCATCTGATGGAAAATATCATTTACAACGAGCTTCTTTTTCGCGGGTATTCCGTGGATGTCGGGATTGTGGAATCTTTCGAAAAGAATCAAAACGGATGCTCGGTTCGAAAAAAACTGGAAATCGATTTTGTTTGCAATCTCGACGAAAACCGGATCTATATACAGTCCGCGCTTTCGATGCCCGATGGGGAAAAGCGAAGCCAAGAAATTCGTCCCTTTAGAAAACTGAACGATACTTTCCAGAAGGTCGTCATCACCAAGGATTTGACCCCGACATTTCACGACGAGCATGGAATTTTGACGATGAACGTCTTTGACTTCCTGCTGAATCCAAACTCACTAAAAAGCATTTAGACTGTTTTTTCCTGTTACGTACTTTTCGATTTTAGCGACATTTCCCCTTTTCGCAATCCAAATCAAGCCGGAACCGTTTTCATTCTATATCTTTACAACCAAATAGGAGAAAATATGGCAGGCGAATGGCATTTGATGGTGCAGACGGTTGTCGAGGAAATCGACCGGTGCATCAAAAATCACGAGAACGAAAAGGCGACGCTTGCGGCACTTTCCAAAAAACTGGGATTTTCGGAATTCTATGTTTCGCGCAAGTTCCGTGAGATTTCCGGGATGAGTTTTCGCGAGTATCTGAGGCAGCGTTCCCTTGCCTTTGCGCTCAAGGATGTGCGCGACACGAAAAAGGGGCTTCTGGAGATTGCGTTCTCGCATGGATTTTCGAGCCACGAGGCTTTCTCGCGTTCGTTCAAGGAATCTTACGGCATGACGCCTAGCGAATTCCGTGCGAATCCGCGTCCGGTGGTGCTTCGGACTGTCATCCGCCCTTTCGACTGTTTTCTTGCACAGACTGGAGGATTCAAAATGAAAGACGAAAACGGCAAAAATTCAAACGGCGAAATCAGGACTTACTTTGTGACGATTCCGGCGCACAAGTATCTTCACATCAGAAATTACGAGAGCATCGGCTACTGGGATTTCTGGCAGCGGCAGAACAAGATTCCCGGTCAGGACTGCCAGACGATTTGCGGGCTTTTGGAAAGCATTTCGGGGAAGCTCGACGATGCGGGCGGAAGTGAAGCGGATTCGGGAAGCGGTCAGATTATGGCGTTCATCAACGAGCCGACGGGAAGAATCTGCAGCTGGGGAATTCCCCTTGCGGAAAGCTACGGCGTGCGGCTCCCGGCGGACTGGAACGGCGAAGTTCCAAAGCAGATGCAGCTGATGGATGTAGCGGAAGGCGAATACATTGTTTTTGAGCACGGACCGTTCGACTTTGAAACGGAAAACCAGAGCGTTGAGGCGGCGATGGAAGACGCGATGAAGAATTTTGACTTTAACGCGGCGGGCTACGAGCTTGACACCTCACAGGGACGAGTCTTCTACTTTTACCACGACTGCAAGAGGTTTTGGAAATATGTTCGCCCGGTGAAGAGATTATCGGGTCAAGCCCGATAATGACAGCTTGGAGAGATTGCCGGGTCAAGC
>CAVKXR010000097.1:0-8272 GCA_963660275.1 Oscillospiraceae bacterium | reverse complement strand
CGCAGACCGGGGAATCCCTTTTTAGAGATTATCGGGTCAAGCCCGATAATGACAGCTGCCGGGTCACGTCCGGCAATGACACGTTAGCGTGCTTGCCGAGCTAAGCCCAATAATGACAAGTTGAGCGACGTTACGGGTGAATGTCGCCAAAAGGAAATATCCGCTCAAACGCCCCTCATCCCGCTTAGCGTGTCCCGTGTCCCACCGATTCCTGAGTCCTGTTTCCTGATTTCTATCAACTAATAACAAACCACTATCTACTGACTCCTGTTTTCTGATTCCTATCAACTATTCACTAAGCTCTGACATCCCGCTTCCCGTTCCAAACGCTAAGCTTCCATTTTCGCAAACGCCCGAAAAAGCTCGAGCGTCGCCTTTACCGCTTCATCGTCAGAGATGCCGCGCCCGAGTTCCACGACCCCTTGCAGCGGAGAATTTCCCACGTAGCGCATCCCGTAAGGCGATGACGCGGCGAGTCCCGCAAGCATCCGCGGATCGGGCGGCGGAAATTCCACAAACGAAAAGACGAGCATTCCCCGGCGCATCTCGACGCCCTGCATCCGAAACTTCGCAGCGATCTGCGCAACTTCCGAAACGAGGAAAAGCTTTTGAGCCGGAGGCGGGACAGGTCCAAAACGATCCACGAGTTCCGCTTGCAAAGACTCCAGGTCTTCCCGCTTCAAAGCCCGGGCAAGCCTCTGGTAAACGGAAATCCGGGAAAGCCCGTCCGCGATATAGGTTTCGGGCAAGAAGGCATCGACTGGAAGTTCCACGCGAGGTTCTATCTTGGATGCGCTTTCTCCGCCGCCCCGAAGTTCCTCGACCGCTTCGCGAACCAGCCGGACATAGGTTTCGAACCCGACTTCTGCGATAAATCCATGCTGTTCCGAACCGAGCAGGTTTCCCGCGCCCCGGATTTCCAGGTCACGCATCGCGAGCTGGTAGCCGCTTCCCAAATCCGTAAACTGTTCCAGGGCCTGCAAGCGTTTTCTCGATTCCGCGGAAATAATCCCGTCCTTCGGAATCACCAGGTAGGCATAGGCGAGAACGTCCGAACGTCCTACGCGACCGCGCATCTGGTAGAGCTGGCTGATGCCGAAATGGTGCGCATTCATGATGAGGATCGTGTTCGCATTCGGAACGTCCAAGCCGCTTTCGATGATGCTCGTCGAAACGAGAATGTCAAACTCCCTGGCGAGAAAAGCGTCCATGACGCGTTCCAGGTCGCGGTCTTCCATCTGCCCGTGCGCAACGGCAACACGGGCGTCCGGAACCATCGCTTCGATATCGTCCGCAAGATGCTCGATAGACTGGACCCGATCGTTTACGACAAAAACCTGTCCGCCGCGCGAAAGTTCGTCGCGAATCGCTTCGGCGAGAACCGCATCGTCCCGGGAAAGAATTTTCGTCTCGACCGGCAAGCGGTTCATCGGCGGCGTATTGATGAGCGAAATGTCGCGAACACCCGTAAGCGAAAGATGCAGGGAACGCGGAATCGGAGTAGCGCTCATGCTGAGCGTATCCACCGTCAGGCGAAGCTCCCGAAGTTTTTCTTTCTGCTTGACTCCGAACTTCTGTTCTTCGTCGATAATCAGAAGTCCCAGATCCTTGAAGGAATTCTTTTCCGAAAGGAGCGCATGGGTCCCGACGACGATATCATACTTGCCTTCGGAAACCTTTTCAAAAATTTCCTTTTTTTCCGCAGCGGTCCTGTATCGGTTCACCAGGGCGATGTTCACCGGGAAAGCGGCAAAGCGCTCCTTGAAAGTTTCGTAATGCTGGGCGGCGAGAATTGTCGTCGGCACGAGGACGGCGACCTGCTTTTTGGAATAGACGCACTTGAAAGCCGCCCGCATCGCAACTTCGGTCTTTCCAAAGCCCACATCTCCACAGACAAGCCTGTCCATCGGATGCGAATTTTCCATGTCCGCCTTGATTTCGGCGGTGGCGCGGAGCTGGTCGGGCGTCGGATCGTATTCGAAGGAATCTTCAAATTCCTTCTGCATTCGGGAATCCGGGGGAAACGCAAAGCCTTCGACGAGTTCGCGCTTCGCATAGAGCTGGACCAGTTCCTTCGCAATCTTGACGACGCGCTTCTTGACCCGCTCCTTGAGCTTTTCCCAGGTGCGGCTTCCGAGGCTCGCCAGTTCCGGCGGTTCCCCATCCCCGTTTTCCGAAAGCCGTTCGATCTTTTTCAGGTCCGAGACGGGAAACTTGAGGCGATCGCCACCCGCATAATCGAGCAAAACGCAATCGACAAGACCGCCGCCGATTTTTTCACGGACAAGACCGCGGTAACGTCCCACGCCATGATCCTCGTGGACAACGTAGTCGCCGACGGAAAGAGACTCGATAAGCAGTGCACCGGAAACCGAACTCGAAACGGAATGCTTGCGTTTCGGCTTTCCGCCCCGACTGAAAATTTCCGATTCCGAGAGAAGCGCAACATTTTCTTCGTCAGCGAAAAAGCCTTCGGAAAGTTCACCGATGAGGACTCCCGCAAGCGGTGCGCCGTCGAGCAAATGCACCAGCCTTTCCGCGCTCCCTTCGGAATGCGCAACCAGGTAAACCTTTCCGCCTTGCGCATCGAACGCTTCGATGTCTTTCACCAGCGCGCTTGTCCCGACATTTCCACGCGACTGCAACCGAAGCGAAACGGAAATCCAGTCGGGCGAATCCATCCGGGCGTCCGTCAAATCCAAAACGGGTCGCTCCGAAATCCGTTCGCGGAAATCGTCAAAGCGCCACCAGATGTCCGTCGGAGAGGAAACCTTCCGGTTGAACGAAAGAGCCTTTTCGTAGGCGTTTACGTGGGCGCATCCGAGCTTCCCCGCGGCTTCTTCCAACAGCGATTCCCGGTCAAGGACAAGCGCGGCATCCGGCATGTAGTCGAAAACGCTCGACGAAAGGTTCTCGAATTCGGGGCGCCGCCACCAGATGCCGTCTTCTTCGCCGTAGGGAATCTTCGCCTTTTCTTCCGCGGAAAGTACAAATTCCCCACGCGGATAGACTTCCACGGAATCCAGAGGTTCGATGGAACGTTGCGAAAAAATGTCGAACGATCGGATGCTCTCGATTTCGTCGCCAAAAAATTCAAGCCGGACCGGATGCTTCTGCATGAACATGTTGATATCGACGATGCAGCCGCGGACGGAAAACTCCCCCACGGTCCCGACGACAGGCTGTTCCACGAAGCCCATGTCACCGAGCGTTTTGCGGAGCGACAGCGGATCGACCTGCCCGCCCTTTCGAAAGGCGAGCTTTTTCCTTTCGAGCGCATCCACCGGAGAAAGCCTGAGCAAAAAAGAATCCAGCGGGCAGACAGCGATAAAGGGAGATTTTCTCCGCGACATCCTGAAAAAGCGCAAGCGTTCTTCGAGAACCCCGTCAAAGGGAGCCTTCATGTCATAAGGCTTGATGCCGAGCGACGGGAAAAAGCAGACATTTTCTTCGCCGCAGAGGCTCTGCAGGTTTTGCAGCCAAAGCTCGCCCTTGCGGTAATCCTCGGTCACGACCAGGATGCTCTGCGGATACTTGTAAAAACGGTCCGCGACCACCAGGGCGGAAGCCGCGTCCGAAAGACCTTCCACATGCAACGCACCTTTTCCGAGCTTCGAAAAGGCGGAAAGACGTCCCAAATCCGAAAAGGAAAGAAAATCGGAAAATTCAAGTGTTTTCATATCAGGCCCGCTTCGCGGCAACGTTCATGGACAAACGGATTGTGGTCTCCCTGGACCTTGAAAATCCGGGCATCGCGTTCGCATTCCCAGGCGCTTACCGGATGTTCCCTGTCCCAAATTTCAAAAAGGCGACGGCGTTCTTTCGAAAGCCTGATGCCGTAAGTCTTTTCCATGTAAAAGGAAATCCGGGCGAGCATTCCGCGCACTTCTTCCCTCGGCTGGAACTTTTTCCCCTTGAAATCGACGATTGAGCGGCAGTTCCCATACATCGGCTCCGGGGAATTCGTCCACTGGGAATACATAAAGTTGCTGCGGTCGCCGTTCACCTCGCCGATGCTCGGTAAAAGATTGTGCAAGTCCCCTTCCATCAAGGCGAATTCCGGGTCCGTCACCTCGCAGTTTTTCCGCGCGCTGCGGCCTTCCTCCTTGTGCCAGCACTGCCTCGAAAGCCCGATGTTGTGAGCCGTCACGACATGCTCCCATTCGATGCGGGAAGCCCGGTTTGCGTTTTTCCGCGGGGCAAAGCCGCAACTTTCAAAATCGATGCCGTTCGGCTTTCGGTTGCTCTCGTAGCGGCATCCGCAATAGACCGTCACGCGCAAGTCTCCGTAATAGATACGGTCCATCATCCGCTTCGCATGGGTAAAATCATAGTGCCTGGGCGCAGGGTCCGGAGCTTTCGCACATGCGGACACCACAAGGCACAGACAAAGAAGTGCAGACGGCAAGCGCATATACGACAAAAAATTCATCCGAAAAGTTCAACTCTTACGAGCGGTATATTTTCTGCCGTATCCATATACCCCCCCCCCGTATCCATAGCCGTAAGAGGAGCTTCCGTCAGGCAAGACCCGGTTGAGGACTATCGCGCGATTTTGCATGTTCGCTTTTTCCAGAACCCCGACGGCTTCCTTCAGATGTTCCATCGAATCTTTGGCATAGCGGATAACGAGCAGGGAAAAGTCCGCATAGCGGCACGCAATCTGCGCATCGGCAACCAGGAGAAGCGGAGCCGAATCCAGGACAATCAGATCGTAGCGTTCGCGCATCGACTTGAGCAGATTTTCAAACGCAGAACTCGAAATCATCTCCGACGGAGAGGGCACAAAGGATCCCGCGCCAAGAAGATCGATTCCCGACGCATCGAGATGTTCAATCGCCTCGTCAAGCGAAATCCGTCCGAGAAGAAAATCGGAAAGTCCTTTTTTGCGTCCACGCGGAGAAAGAGAACTCGCCCGGAAATCCAGATCGACGAGCAGGACCTTTTTCCCGTTCAAGGCGAAAAGCGCGGACAGGTTCTTGGAAACGAAGCTCTTTCCGCTCGCAGGTGAAATTCCCGTCACCAGCAGGACCCGGGAGCTTTCGGGCATCGAAAATTCGAGCGACGTGCGGAGCGTGCGGAGAGCCTCGCAGGCGATATCGTCCCCGTCCTCCTCGACAAGCGAAAAGTTTTTCCGCTTTTTCGAAGACTTCGTTTCGGGAATTTTCGCATAGACGGAGATTTCCGTTTCCCGTTCCACTTCCTGGGAAGAACGGATGCCGCGGTTAAAGAAAAGGTGCAAGAGAAAAATGAAGCCTGCGCCGAGCACAAGTCCGCCGCCTACTCCGCCGAGCAGAATGATTTTTTTCTTTGGCTTGACCGGCTTGATTTCGATGCGTGCGCGATCGACGATGCGCGCATTCCCGACTTCTCCCGCCTGCACGACGCGGAGCTGCTGGATGTTGTTCAGCATATTCGTATAGATAGAACTGTTGACTTCGACGTCTCCCTGCAAACGCAAAATTTCCTGCTGCTTGTAGGGCAAGTCCTTTGTCTCTTCGCCGAGCTTCGCCATTTCCCGCCGGACCTGGGCTTCCTGCTTTTTCAGGGCGATGACGCTCGGATGGTCGTCTTTAAAAAGCCGCGCGACTTCCTGCTGTTTCTGGACAAGCTCCAGGTGCCGTTTTTCGAGTTCCATCCGCTTTTCAAGAGCCGAGCGAGCCTCTCCGTTCAAGTCGATGGAGCCTTCCCGTTGGCGATACAGCGAAAGGACCTGTTCTGCGGAATCCAGCTTAGCTTTCACTTCGGGGAGCTGCTTTTCGAGAAAGAGAAGCGTCTTGGTCGCCTCTTCGCTCCGGGCTTCGACATTCTGTCGCACGTACGTATCCGCAACGGAATTCAGGATTTGCGCTGCCCGGTCCGCATAGCGGTGGCTTATCTGCATCTGGATGACGCCCGTCTTCTTTCCCTGTTCCGCAACTTTCAGCTCGGTCCGCAGCTGGTCGAGCGCATCTCGCGCGTCACGCGCCCCGAGCAGAAACTTTTCCGACGGAGACGCCTGCATGGAAAGGATGCAGACCGAAAGCGTATCGTTCAGGACAGGAATCCGGTAAGTGTCCCCCACCCGACCGTCGTCGAGATAGACTATCCCGTTCTTTCCGACGATCCGGTAAACGCTGTCGGAAAGCGCAGAATCCGAAGACGCCACCAAGAACCACTTGGCGTTTTCATCGAATTGCGGTAGGCGCAAAAGCCCAACATCGACACGACCTTCCGTATGGAGCAGGCGCGGAAGGAAAGCGACCGGTGTCGCTGAAAAGGAAAGGCGTTCCTTTTCCACGACTTCATCGAGAACGCGACGGCTCTGGATAAGCTGGATTTCCGCATCCGACGGAGAGGCCCCGTCGAGAAGTGCGCCCATATCGCCCAAGGCTATCCCGAGAGAGGATCCGTTCAGATCGACCTGCAAAAGGGCGTCGCTCGTGTAGGACGGACGGATATAGTTCGCGACAAAGAGTCCGCAAAGCGTCCCGACGACGACAAATCCAAGAAGAATCGGCCACTTGGCCAAAAGAATTCCGAGAAGTTCCAGGATGTCGATTTCATCGTCATCCATCGACTGAAGTTCAGCGACATTTTGATTTCGCAAGTTTTTTGGCATACACAAAATAATAGAAAATCTTGAAGCTTTTCAGACGGCAATTTCACGGTAAAAAAACAGGAAAGGCTCCCCGATGGACGGAGAGCCTTAGCCCGAAAATTCCTTACTTTATACGGAATCGCCGAAAGACTACTTGTAAAGCGGATGCTTCTTGCAGAGGGCGACGATTTCTTCGCGAATCGCCTTCAAGGCAGCTTCGTCGTTCCGGGACTGCACCGTGCGGTCGATGATCCGGGCGACTTCACGGGAATCCTCTTCGTCAAAGCCGCGGGTCGTAATCGCCGGAGTTCCAAGGCGAAGTCCCGACGGGTCGAAAGGCTTGCGCGGATCGAAAGGAATCGTGGAGCGACTGGTCGAAACGCCGACCTTTTCAAGTGCGATTTCGGCTTCCTTGCCGGAAACGCCCTTCGACGTCATATCGACAACCATCAGATGGTTATCCGTTCCGTCGCCGATGATCTTGTAGCCGAGCTTCATCAGTTCATCCGCCATGGCCTGCGCGTTCTTGATGACGTTCTTCGCATAGACCTGGAATTCCGGTTTGAGAGCCTCGCCGAAAGCAACCGCCTTGCCTGCGTTGATATGGTCGTGCGGACCGCCCTGCATCCCCGGGAAAATGCCCTTGTCGATGGCCTTAGCAAACTTTTCCTTGCACATGATGATGGCGCCGCGCGGACCGCGGAGCGTCTTGTGCGTCGTCGTCGTCACGATGTCGAAGAACGGAACCGGGCTTTCGAGCTGCTTGCCCGCGATAAGACCCGCGATATGCGAAATGTCCGCCATGGTAATGGCTCCGACCTCGTCCGCAATCTCCTTGAAGCGCTTCCAGTCGAGGTTCCGGCTGTAAGCGGAGAAACCGGCGAGAATCATTTTCGGCTTTTCGCGCAGAGCGATTTCTCGGACCTTGTCCATATCGATGCGACCCGTTTCCTTTTCGACTTCGTATTGGACGAAGTTGTAGAGGATGCCGGAGAAGTTCACCGGATGGCCGTGGGAAAGATGTCCGCCGTGGTCGAGTTTCAGGCCCAGAACCTTGTCGCCCGGTTTCAGGACAGCGAGATAGACCGCGGCATTCGCCGGAGAACCGGAAAGCGGCTGGATGTTTACATGTTCACAACCGAAAAGCTCCTTGCAGCGATCGATAGCGAGCTGTTCGATTTTGTCGATGACCTGATTTCCGCCGTAGTAGCGCTTGCCGACATAGCCTTCGCTATACTTGTTGGTAAGAACGGAACCCATCGCTTCCATCACCGCCTTGGAGGTGTAGTTTTCGGACGCAATCAGCTCGATGCCGTATTCCTGGCGTTCCGCTTCCTCCTGAATGAGGTTGTAGATTTCGGGGTCTTCTTGCTTCAAAGTCATCATAGTTGTGAACTCCTTGAAAAGGGTTTTCCAAATATAGATAATAGTTGCCGGTTGAAAGTTGAGAGAAATCAGGAAGCGGGATTCAGGAATCAGTAGGTAAAATGGGATGCGAGACACGCTAAGAGGGACGAGAGCATCTGAGCAAGACATTACATCAATGCCATCGGTAGTGTAAAGCAAACTGTGTCATTATCGGGCTTAGCTCGGCAAGCTCGCTAACCTGTCATTATCGGGCTTGACCCGATAATCTCGGGATTCCCCGGTCTGCGTCCGCCGTGGCGGACAAGCCGGGGAATGACAGCGTAA
>CAVKXR010000096.1:0-8345 GCA_963660275.1 Oscillospiraceae bacterium | reverse complement strand
CGGTTGGACCGCTTGGGAAATCGCGGATAAGAAAGGATTTTTTAAAAAGCACGATGTGAATGTCAAACTGGAATGGTTTGATTATGGACCGTCGATGGATGCTTTTGCCGCGAAGAAGGTCGATGCGGTCGGTGTGGCGAACGGCGATGCGATGGTGCTGAATGCGACCGGTGCTAGAAATGTGACGATTCTCATCAACGATTATAGCAATGGGAACGATAAGATTGTCGGCGCTCCCGGAATTTCTAGCATCAAGGATTTAAAAGGAAAAAAAGTCGGCGTAGAAATCGGGTGTCTTTCCCATGCGCTTTTGATCAATGCGCTTTTGAAAAACGGACTGAAAGAATCCGACGTGACCTTGGTGAATATGCCGACGCATCAAGCGGTACAAACTTTGGAAAGCGGGGAAGTTTCTGCGGTTGTCGCTTGGGTTCCTCATTCCGTAAACGCCTTGGAAAAGGTCGCCGGTTCCAAAGAACTTTACACCAGTGCAAATGAACCGGGAATCATCTATGATGTTCTTGCCGTTTCCAAGGAATCTCTGATGAAGAACAAGGCGGAATGGGAAAAAGTCGTTGCGGCATGGGATGATGTTGTGGCTTATATCAACGATCCGAAAAACAAGTCGGAGATGATTAAAATCTTGGCAGCTCGCGTTGGGGTTCCTGAATCCCAATATGCGAAGTTTGTCGGCGGAACGCATTTCTTGCGTTTGAGCGAATCGGCCAAGTACTTTAAGAAAGACGACGGAAGCTACGGTTCGATTTATGGATCTTCCAAGCGGGTCGATGACTTCTTTGTGCGGAACAAGGTCTATGACAAGCATGCCGATGTGGAACGCTATATCAATTCGTCCTTTACGGAAAATTTTCTGAAGTCAAAATAGTTTGTACTAAAAAATCATATAAAGTCATTTAACCCGGAATCACGACATGAAATCTCCTATTGGAATTCGAAAGGAAATCGGAAAGAAAGGAACGATTGTTCTTGCGATTCTTTCCTTTCTGCTGCCACTTGCGCTCTGGTGTACGGTGAGCTATGTCCCGTTTGTTTACCATCCGCTGGTGCACATTACGGATGCCGGCGGGAGCATGTTCTGTGAGCCGGGTGATGAAATCGAGAAAGGAAATTTTTCCGAGGAAAATGAAAATCTTCGTGCAGCAGGTGAAAAGGAAATGGAAGGATTTCGCGTGAATCCTGCCTACTTGCCGGCTCCGCATCAAGTGGCGAAGGCTCTTGTGACGGCTTTTCGGACGCCTCCTAAACGCGATGGAGATGTCTGGTTTTACGAAAGCATTTTGCATTCGGTGCGGATTGTTTTCCTTGCGTTTTTCTTGTCGAGCCTTGTCGGGGTTCCGCTTGGAATTCTGAGCGGATCGGTTCCCTTTGTCGAAAAGCTGACGGCTCCGTTTGTGGAATTTTTCCGGTATTTCCCGGCTCCTGTTTTTGGGGCGCTCGCCGTTGCGGTGTTGGGAATTAACGATGCTCCGAAAATCGCGATTATCATCATCGGAACTTTTTTTCAACAGGTTCCCATGATCAGTGCGACGACAAGGCGCGCCGACTCGGCTCTAACGGAAGCTGCCCGGACGCTTGGTGCGTCTCCGATGCGCGTTCTTTTTAAGGTCATCATTCCGGAAATCGCTCCAAAACTTTACAAGGATATGCGGATTCTTTTGGGATGGGCGTGGACCTATCTGATTGTGGCTGAAGTTGTCGGTACGAGTTCCGGTATCACATGGTTTATCAACCAACAAGCGAAATATCGAAACTTTGACAATGTCTATGCGGCTATTCTGATTCTTGGAATCATTGGGCTTGGCTGCGATATGATTTTCGGAAAACTTGGAAAGGATCTGTTTGCGTGGGAAGATGGTCGCGTTGCTCTGCTCGGACGGATTCGTCGGGAACTGATGGGACCGCGGAACTATGTATTTGCGTTTCGCCTGACAGCCGAAGAAAAAGCCTTGAAGGAAAAGAACAATGGAAAACTCTGAAATAATTCTTGAAGCGAAAGATGTCGTCAAGGAATTTCGCGAAAGCGACGGCAGCATTCGCCGCGTCTTGGATGGAATTTCCTTTGGCGTCCGGCGTCGGGAATTTCTTTCGATTATCGGACCGTCGGGGTGCGGAAAATCGACGCTGATTCGCATTGCCGCCGGGCTTGAAAATGCGACGTCTGGAGCGTTCTTTCTCGATGGGAAAAAAGTTCTTGGAACCGGTGCGGAACGCGGAATGGTGTTCCAGAAGTACACGCTTTTCCCGTGGCTTTCGGTAAAGCAAAATGTGAGATTTGGCTTGGAGGCTTCCGGCTGTGGAAACGACGAGGCGGATGCGACCGCTTTGCAGTGGCTGCAAATCGTCGGGCTTGAAAAATATGCGAATTATTATCCTAGGCAACTTTCCGGTGGTATGCAACAACGCGTAGCGATTGCTCGGGCGCTCGCTCCCCAGCCGCGCGTCCTTCTGATGGATGAGCCTTTTGGCGCGCTTGATGCGCAGACGCGTTCCCAGATGCAAAGGTATCTGCTCGAAGTCTGGAAGAATATCGATATCACGATTCTTTTCGTGACGCATGACCTGGACGAAGCCGTGTTTCTTTCGGATAGAATCTTGACGCTGCAGGCGAATCCGGGAAAAGTCCGCGAATTGGTTACCGTCGATGTTCCGCGGCCTCGGACAGAAGAAAGCCTGTTCCTTTCGGAATTCGTTTCGCTGCGCAAACGTGTCGAGGACTTGATTCATCCGGTGTCGGAGAAGGCTCCGTGTGAAACTTTCAACATCGTAAACATGGTCGGCAAAAAGAATGTCGGCTGAAAACAGACAGAGGTAATCCTATGGAAAACGAAAAAGTCTTAAGTTCCAAAGTCATCGCTGGCGGCTGGAATTATTCGCGTATCGTGAAGAGAGGCCAGAAAATTCGCTTGACGGATTTGGAAGGTGGCGCGAACGTTTCGCTTCTCTGTTATAATGCGAAGAATTTTACGGAACGCTTCAATCTGGGCGATACGCTCAAAATCCAGCATATTTGCCGAATTGCGGAAAACTGCTGTCTTTACGGCGATATGGGGCGGATTCTGTTGAGCGTCGTGAAGGATACGGTCGGGTGGCACGATCCGCTCTGCGGCTGCACCCATGCAAATCTTATCAAGGAACGCTTTGGCGTTCACGATTACCAGCATTTCCGCAACGATTTCTATCGCAATGGTTATGATTCGCTTCTCGTGGAAATCGGAAAATACGGGATGACAAAGCGCGACTTTACGGAGCTTGTCAATTTCTTTTCGAAGGTTATCGTCACGTCGGATGGAAAGATGACCTTTGTGGAAAACAATTCGAAGGCGGGAGACTTTGTGGAACTTCGCGCGGAAATGGATACGCTTGTCGTCATCGATACGGGAATGCATCCGCTGAATCCGTCGAAGGAATACTTGAGAAAGCCGGTGAAGGTGGATCTCCTTCCGTGTGAAATTTCGACTGCCGACGATCCGTGCTTTACGTGGTGCCCGGAAAATGCGCGCGGCTTTGCCAATACATTTGATTACAACCTTTAATCGGAGGCTCGCTATGTACACAAAGTATCTGGAAAGTTCGTTAAAGGAAGAAGATGCTGTTTATCGGGAAGATGTTCCCGCAGGAGAAGGTTGGCTGCATCTGGTAAAAAAAGGTCAGACGTTCCGAATCTTGGATTTGGAAGGAAACCAAGCCGTGGATACGCTTTTCATCAGTGCAAAGGATCCGTCGGAGCGTTACAGCGTCCAGCAGACAGTGCAACGCCAGGCGAATTGTCTTGTCGGAGTCGGCACCAAGCTTTATTCGAACGATGACAATCCGATGCTTACCGTTGTTGCGGATACGTGTGGCGATCACGATACGCTCGGAAGCGCTTGCTCCTGCGAAAGCAATACATGCCGCTATTCGCTCGATAAACGCTATATGCACGCTTGCAGGGAATCTTTTCTGAAAGTCTTGCTTGCGATGCCGGACCTGGATAAACGCGACCAGGTGAACAACTTGAACTTTTTCATGTATGTCCCGTTTGACGAAAAAGGAAACCTGAACTTTGCCGATGGCATTTCAAGCCCGGGAAAGTATGTGGAAATGAAAGCGGAGATGGACGTGTATGCGGTCGTGAGCAACTGCCCGCAGCTGAACAATCCGTGCAATGCCTATAATCCCACACCGGTTCGGATGCTGATTTGGGATTAAAGCGAGGTGAAAATGAATACGAAATTGCTTGAAAGCTCCAGAAATTTAAAGGATGCTGTCGCCGATGTGACCGTCTATGCGGGCGAAGGAAAGATGTTGCCTTTGAAAAAAGGACAAATTTTACGTCTCGTCGATGTCGAAGGAAACCAGTCCGGAGATGTGCAGATTTACAATGCGAACAATACTGCAGAAAGGTACAGCGCGCAGAACACGATTACGGCCCAGGCGAATACGATGATTGAACTCGGAACGGTTATTCTGTCGAACGACGGAAATCCGATGCTTACCGTTGTCGCGGATACGTGCGGCGAACACGATACGCTAGGAAGCGGCTGCTCGGCGGAAGGAAATGTGGTGCGCTATACGGACAAGACGCGCTATATGCACAGCTGTCGGGATACTTTTGTTCGAACGCTCCAAAATTTCGATATGGGCAAGCATGATCAGGTTTGCAACTTGAATTTTTTCACCAAGGTGATTCTCGATGACAAAGGCCGTTTGGAATTTGCCGACGGAATCTCCGGACCTGGAAAATACATCGAATTGCGGGCAGAAATGGATGTGCTCTTCCTGCTTTCGGATTGCGCACAGCTGAATAATCCTTGCAACGATTACAATCCCACACCGATTCGAATGGTCGTTTTCGATGACTGAGTTTATCTACAGATGCTTTACGCGAAAAGCCTTGGATGCCGCTTACGATAACACGCATGCGGTAAAGGATAGCGCGGATATCCTGGAAGACTTTGAAATACGCAGTCAAAAAATGGCCCGTGAATTTTCAAAGACGATGGACATTCCTTATGGGATAAGACCTCGCGAGAAGTTTGACTATTTCCCCGGAAATCCGGGGGAGGGAATATTCGTGTTTATTCACGGTGGTTATTGGCAGATGCGTCACAAGAATACGTTTCGCTTTTTGTCGAGAGGCCCGCTATCCTTGGGATTTCACGTAGCATCTATAGGTTATACGCTCGCCCCGGAAATGAATTTGTATGAAATCGTGAACGAGGTTCGGATGGCGTTAAAAAGCGTCTGTGCCTATTCCGAAAAATTCCAGGCAAATTCTCGGAAAGTGATCGTTTCTGGATGGTCCGCGGGCGGGCATTTGTGTACGATGCTGCTTGCGAATCCTTGTGTAGTCGGCGCTCTTGCGATTAGCGGAATCTATGACCTGGAACCGATTTCCAAATGTTACTTGAATCAGGCGTTGAACTTTTCCGAAGAAGATGTTCTGCGGTTGAGTCCGTTGCGGATTCCGTGTGTACGCAAGCCGATGGCGATCGTGTGCGGTGAAGAGGAACTTCCCGAACTGCAGCGGCAAAGCCTTTCATTTGCCACGCTTCGTGCAGAGGAAAAAATTCCAGGTTCTTTCGGTCTTCTCGAAAACAAAAATCATTTTACGATTCTTCGTGAACTTGAAGATGAAAATGGAACCTTAACACATATTCTTGAAAACTGGAGAAAGTAATATGTTTCAAAAAGTACTGATTGCCAATCGCGGCGAAATCGCCTGCCGGGTGATTCGCTCATTGAAGGAAATGGGCGTCAAGTCGGTTGCCGTCTATTCGGATCCGGATGAAAGCGCAGCGCATGTCCTGATGGCTGACGAAACGGTTCGAATCGGGCCTGCCGCAGCAAAGGAAAGCTACCTTAACGTGGATGCAATTTTGGCCGCCATCAAGAAGACCGGGGCGGAAGCGGTTCATCCGGGATATGGCTTTTTGAGCGAAAACGCCGAATTCGCAAAAACATTGGAGCAGAACGGAATAGCCTTTATCGGTCCGACGCCGATGCAGCTAACGGAATTTGGGTTGAAGCATCGCAGTAAGGAACTCGCCAAGGAATTTGGAGTGCCTCTTGTTCCGGGAACAGGCCTTTTGCAAAATGTCGAAGAGGCTGTGACGTCTGCAGGAAAAATCGGCTATCCGATTATGTTAAAAAGTACGGCGGGCGGAGGCGGAATCGGGATGACCGTTTGCCGCAGCGAAAAGGAACTTCGCGAAAGCTATGAGCGTATCAAACGGCTGAGCGAAAATAATTTCAAGAATGCGGGGCTTTTTGTCGAAAAATATGTGGAACGCGGCCGTCATGTCGAAGTGCAGATCTTTGGCGACGGCGAAGGAAATGCGGTTGTTCTCGGCGAACGCGACTGTTCGGTGCAACGGCGCAACCAGAAGGTTGTCGAAGAAACTCCCGCTCCGAATCTTCCCGAGAAAACACGTCGGGAATTGCATGCCGCAGCCTTGCGCCTTGTGCAGGGCGTCAAGTATCGCTCGGCGGGAACGGTGGAGTTTATCTATGATGCCAAAGAGGACAAGTTCTATTTTTTGGAAGTGAACACGCGCTTACAGGTGGAACACGGCGTAACGGAAACCGTCTTCGGCGTAGATCTTGTACGCTGGATGATTGAACTTGCCGCAGGGATTCGCCCGTTTAAAATCGGAGAAACGTTTACGCCGAAAGGCCATGCGATGGAGTTTCGCGTCTATGCGGAAGATCCGGGGAAAAATTACAGACCGTCGAGCGGTCTTTTGACAGAAGTCGATTTCCCGAAGGATGTTCGGGTCGATACCTGGGTTTCGCGCGGAACGGAAGTCAGCGCCTTTTACGATCCGCTGCTGGCGAAGATTATTGTCGCCGGGAAAGATCGGGCGGAAAATATCGAAAAGGCGAAAGCCGCCTTGGCGAAAGTCCGGCTTTGCGGATTTGAAACGAACATCAAGCTTTTGCAGGATGTTCTCGAAATGGATGCCTTTGTCTCGGGGAACATTTCGACCTGGATTTTAAACGACTATCGCTACAAAAATCGGACATTTGAAATCCTCGCTCCCGGCTTGCAGACAACCGTCCAGGATTATCCGGGTCGCTTAAAGCTTTGGGATGTCGGGATTCCGCCTTCCGGCCCGATGGATAATTACAGTTTCCGCTTGGCAAATAAGATTGTCGGAAATGCGGACGATGCGGCGGGTATTGAAATGACGCTTTCCGGCTGTTCGCTCTGTTTTCATACGGATGCTGTTGTCGCGTGGACTGGCGGGGATTTCCCGGCGAAGCTCAACGGGGAATCTTGCCCGAAGAATGTTCCGGTTTCTGTGAAGGATGGTGATATTCTCAAGTTCGGGCTCACGAAGCTCGGGCAGCGAGCCTATCTTGCGATTCGCGGAGGAATTGACGTTCCCGATTACCTGGGAAGCAAATCGACTTTTACGCTTGGCGGCTTTGGCGGTCACGGCGGGCGGGCGCTTTCGGCGGGAGATATTCTGCATATTGGAAACAACATTTTTGGTGAACCGCTTGTTCCGTCGGAAAAGGCTGTTCCGAAGATTTCTTCCGAGTGGAAGATCGGTGTGATGTACGGTCCGCACGGTGCACCGGATTATCTGACAAAAAATGACATTGACGAGTTCTTTGCCGCAACCTGGGAAGTCCATTACAACTCTTCGCGAACGGGAATCCGCTTGATTGGACCGCAACCCAAGTGGGCGCGTCCCGATGGCGGCGAGGCGGGACTTCACCCTTCGAATCTTCACGATAACGCGTATGCGGTCGGAACGGTTGATTTTACGGGAGACATGCCGATTATCTTGGGCGTTGACGGGCCGAGCCTTGGCGGCTTCGCTTGCCCGGTGACAATTGTTTCCGCGGAACTGTGGAAAATGGGCGAGCTTCGCAGCGGAGACAAAGTCCAGTTCATCCCGATTTCCGCACAAAAAGCCGAAGAAATTCGTTTGGCTCGCGAAGCGAACCTGCAAGATCCGGCAAAGGCATCTGTTGAAATTCCGAAATTGGAAGCTTCTCCGCTGACGACACCAATTGTCGCGGAGTTTCATGTGGAAAATGAAATGGAACATGTCATTGTTCGCGCTGACGGCGATGACTATGTCCTTTTGGAATTTGGACCGAACCGGATCGACTTGCGGCTTCGCTTTACGGCGCACGCCTGGATGCTCGCAGTGAAGGAACAGCTGCAGGAATTTGTCATCGATGCTACTCCCGGAATTCGTTCCATACAAATTCACTACGATATTCGAAAAATCCGTCAGTGGGAAATGTTGCGGAAACTCGCCGAACTTTCGGAACATTTGAAGAAAAATAAAATGACAAATGTCGCTACCCGGACGGTCTATCTGCCG
>CAVKXR010000095.1:0-8385 GCA_963660275.1 Oscillospiraceae bacterium | reverse complement strand
GTCCGAACCCGTCCGGGCTTCCGTTCCTAACTCGGAGATCCAGAAACAGCCCGCGAGGCTTGCAAAAAAAACTCCCACAGGCGAAACCTGCGGGAGCTTACATTCAAACGGAAACGGATTATCCGAGGGTCACTTCGACCTTGTGCGTCCCCTTCGTAAAGATCGGGGCGACATTCGAATCGATTTCCTTGCCATCGACAACCATCTTCGCGACTCCCTTGCATACGTGCTTCGGGTTCTTCACGGAGATTTCGTAGGTCGCGCCGCGGAACTTGCGAACCGCGTCAAAGCCGTCCCACTTGGACGGAATGCACGGATCGACAACTAGGCCGCTGTAGCTCGCGCGGATGCCGAGAATGTACTGCGTCGCCGCCTGGTAAGTCCAGGTCGAGGTCCCCGACAGCCAGGCGTTGCGGCCAAGGCCGAACTGCTTGTGTTCGTTGCCGAGAATGTTCTGCGGATAGCAATACGGCTCGGATTCGAAGATGTCGAGAATGTCGTTCTTCGCCGCCGGGTTGATCTGGCAATAGTAATTGTAGGCGTTGTCGCCGCGCCCGAGAATCGTTTCGGCAATCATCACCCACGGGTTCGTGTGGAGGAAGATGCCGCCGTTTTCCTTCGCTCCGGGAGGATACGTGGAAATGCCGCCGACGGTCGGGTCAAATCCGCGATAGCCCGGCGTGGAACTCTTGACGCCGTACTGCGTGTTCAAGAGCTTGTTCAGGCTGTCCATGCCCTGCTTCGCGTGTTCGCCGCTCGCGATACCGCCTATGATCGGCCAGGACTGTCCGTTGCAATAGATTTTTCCGTACTTGGCCTTGTTCGTTCCGTAGGCGTTGCCGTCCTTGTCGAACCAGCGGACCCACCACTTGCCGTCCCAAGCGCTCTCGTTGAACGCCTTCTTCACGTCTTCGTACCAGCCCTTGTACATTTCGACCGCAGCCGTATCGCCGAGGTGCTCTTCAATGTCCATCATTTCGAGCAAAGCCTTCGCATAGAGAGCCGTGTTGAACGTGGACTCGGCGCCGAGCGGAAGGTTCATGCAGTCGTTCCAGTCGGCAAATCCGAGGAGCGGAAGACCGTGTTTTCCTAGGTGCGTACGCGTAAAGTTCAGGCTGCGCTTCAGGTGTTCGAGAACCGTTCCCTTTTCGCGTTCGGCGCGTTTCTTGCCCTTCTCGTAGAACGGGATTTCCTCGTCGAGGAGTTCCATCTTTCCCGTTTCCTTGAGGTAGCTCGCCACGGTAAGCACGATCCAGAGATGGTCGTCGCCATACCAGTCCGCATAGAGATGGTTGCCGTCGGCATCGACCGCATTCGCCTTTTCGCGGGAATCGCCTTCGTTCGCCTCGCTTCCGGTATCCTCGGCAAGGGCGAGCGGCGCATACTGGTGCATCGCGTTGCCTTCGGACCGCTGCACGGAAATCAGGTTCTTCGTGAGGACCAGGGCTTCTTCCGGCATGTGGCTCATCACGCCCATCAGATCCTGCGTAGAATCGCGGTAACCAATGCCGCGGCTCGTTCCGTAACCCAGCTGGTAAAGCGACAGGTAACGGCTCCAGTTCTTTGTCGTGTGGCACTGGCGCGGATTGTGGACGTTCACCATCGTGTTGAAGGAGGCGTCCGGAGTCTTTACCTGGATGGTTTCGAGATACTTGTCCCAGAACGCGGCGAGTTCATCAAACGCCTTGTCGACGTTCTTCAAGTCGCGATACTTCTTGATGGCCTTCGCTGCGACCTTCAGGCTCTGTTCCTGGCCAAGCTGGGTGCAGGTGCGGAATGTCTTCTTCGCCCCGATCTTTCCCGCATGGATCATCAGAGCCGCGATGTTGTCGCCGCGGTCGCACTCGCTGTTCGAAAGTTCCTTCGCATCGAGGGAAAGCGGATGCGCCCAGGAACCCATCTCGTTTTCGCCGAGGAACACGCGACGGTCGCCGTCAAAGCTCGAAACCTTGCAGTCGGCGGTCACGTAGTTCACCGCGTAGTCGCGCTTCATGTAAGCGTACTGTTCGAGGACCAGATGACCGTCCTTTTCCGGGTGCGCCTTGAGCGTCATGGTCTGCGGAACCCAGTCCGCATTCGTCAGCTGCTTTTCGGCTTCGAAATGGCTGAACTCGTACACGGGAACGATATCGACTTCCTTCGCACCTCCGGCGATATTCGTCACCTGGATGTCCTGGAGAAGCGTATTCGATTTCGTCGGCACAAAAATCGTCACCTGTACGCGGAGACCGAAAGCTTCGGCAATCCAACGGCTATAGGAAAGTCCGACATGGCATTCCCACTTGTCGAGCTTCACGAGCGTCGGCACGTAGAACGGGGAGAAGACCTTGTAGCTCTTGCCGTCCTTGACGCGGATATAGACCGTGCTCGCCTTGAAATCCGAGCAGGGCATCTGGGCGATATACTTCGTGATGCGGTTCAGCGCCGGGTCACCCTTGCAAACGAGAGTTCCGCCCGTCGTATCGACGATACCGCCAAAATCGAGCGTCCCCACGTAATTGCACCATTTGATAGGCGTTGCGGGATTCGTCAGGACATATTCCTTGTTCGCATCATCGAAATAGCCATACTTGTGGGCCTTGGCCTTCACAGCGGGCTTTTTCTTCGTGTTTGCTTTCATTTTATCTCCGTGGATGGTTGATGAAAATCACAGGTTCTTGTCAAATTTTCGAGAACCGAAATTGATGTAGAAGTAGCCGTCGAGCTTTCCCCGCTTCTGCGGATCGCGCAGGATGGCGATGGCGGCCCGCGTATATTTCAGCTCGACCAGGATGTGGTCACGGCTCATGCAGTTCAGGAAAGGGCCTTCGGGATAGAGCGTCGGGCGAGGCTCCTCGTCTATCATCTTCTGCAGGCGGGAAAGTTCCTCGTTGAGCTTTTTCTCGTGGACTTCGAGAACCCGGGCGGTATCGATCGGATCGACCGCATACAGAAACGCGTAGCCGAGAGTCCGCGGATCGTCGTTAAAGCCCGTCAGATGGCGCATCACTTCGCGCCGAAGAACCTCCTCGCCCTTTTCGAGAATTCGATAGACGGTCCGCTCCGGACGATTTCCGTCCCGCTCCAGATGGCCTTCGATGGAGCCGTTCTTTTCGAGGCGCGTCAGGCGATTGTAAATGGTCGAAGTACTGATTTTCGCCCACCGATCCAGCTCGCGGTTCCTGATTTCCGTCATGATGTCATAGCCGCTCCGCTCGTGTTCCTTGATAAGCCCGAGCAAGACAAGATCGTAACGATTCATTCTATGGTTCTCCGATATTCCAATTTAGATTATTATCGAATGAAAGTGCAATATTTTTTTGAAAAAGATGAGAAAGCGGGACTTCGCTACCCGAACCGTCCTAGATTTTCATCGTCCGATGTTCCGCGCGAAGCTTCCCCATCGGCGCAAAAGAAAACATCGGAAATTCCGCAAAGAGAAAGAGGGCGAGCGAAACCGGCGGAAAAACGGCGAGAGTCCAGATTTCTGCCTCCGCGCGAAAAAGATACCCAAAGACGCCGCCGACAAGCAAGTGCAAGACAAGGGTCGGAACGAAAGCCTTCGAAAAGCCCGCAGTCAAGGCTCCTGCGACAGGAGAACCTTTCCTGAGAGAAATTCCGGCGGAGATTCCCGCGATTACGATGCCGAGGATATCGGTGAAGAGCAGTGCCAAATATTCCGCATACGGCAAGTTTTCCTTAGCGGAAAGAGCCGTCCAAAAAAACGCGACGAGAAGCGCCGGCAGAAAGGCTTTCAGGACAGCCACCCGGACAAACAGGAAACAGACGAGAAAAACCGCTACGCATCCCGCAGATAAAAGTAGTGCGATGTCATTCAACGGAGAGAAAGAGGTTTCCCGCCCGAACAATCCGAGCATATATTCCACGGAAGCCTGCGCATAAGAAAAAATCGCCTGAAAATTGCGCGCAAAAATCACGTAAAGAACGGCAAAAACGGCGACAAAAATCAACCGGAAGCGGAGAAGGATTTCTCCCAGGGTGCGGACAGGCGTCGTCTTTTTTCTCAAATCCATGGTTACCTCGAAATGACAAGTTTCTGTTTCTTGCGGAAAGTCTTGGCGGGCATCCCTTCTGCGGCGGGAACCTTTGACACCACGATGTAGTGGTAAAGTCCGTTGGCGAGCTTCCTGCCGTAAAAATCCCTGCCGTCCCAAGACGTCACGCCGGAGACCGCATTCGGAATGCGCTGGACCATCCGACCGTTCTGGTTATAGATAAAGATGGTGACGTTTGCGGAACGTCCCACCGCCAGATCCTTGAAGTAGAAAGTCGCCCCTTTTCGCTTCATCGGATTCGGGACGGTAAACACGTCCGAAAGGCCCTCGACAAGGCCGTCCGTGATGCGGACCTTGACAGTCCTTGCCGCCGCATTTCCGATGATGTCCTGCGCAGAAACCTTGAACGTATAAGTTCCCGCCGGATACCGGCTTTCGCCAAAAGTCATGCGGGCGACGGCTTTCTTGCTAGACTGTTCCAGATAGGGATAGGGATGGAACGGAGATGCGGAAGCGGCTTCGCCCGAAACCTCGAAAGAAATTCCCTCGTCCGCCTCTTCGCGGAAATCGATTGCCGTAGAATCCGATACGGTCACCTGCAGACAGGCCGGAGACGCGAGCGTAACCGTTTCCCCTTCCGAAAAGGACGTTCCCGATGACGGCGAGAGACAGCTCTGAATCCGGATGTCTGGCGGGAGCGAATCGTTCCGGATAATGGAATCCGCGTAAGGGGAAGTCCCGGAAATCGAAATGCCCGAAACCAGGGAGCGCCCCACGGAGCTGTTTGAATTTCCGCTGGCCCAAAGGCGTATTTCCGCAGCCGTATCCCCGAAAGCGATTTTCCGCGGCGTGATGAAGCGGACCGAGAATCTCCCATCCCGGATCTCCACGTCCTCGCTAAAAATTTGCGCTCCGTCATAAAGAACCGCGACCGAATCGTCTCTAGCCGGGGCTTCGCTCAGCTTTTTTTCGTAGCTCTGTTCCAAAATCGAAAGATGGAGCGTCCCGCTTGAAATCCCCGCGACAGAACCGGAAAGCTCCATGCTGTCAAGCGCGCGAATCGTATCAACTTTCTGGTCGAGCTTCACGGAAAGTCCCGAGTTTGGCATCTGGACGACAGGCTCTCCGAGCAAAACGTAACGCTCGTTGTTCTGCCGCTGGCTTTTCCCCTGCCAAAGCGTTGCGCTTTTGGACAAGCGGTAAGCCTCTCCCAGCGTCCGCCCCGAAGGAAACAGGGAGTTCAGAACAAGGGATTTGGCAAAGACAGTATTGTAAGAACCGAACGTTTCTCGGGCAGCTCCGATCGAGGCGATAGCTCCGCGGCGGGAAGCCTGGATGAACGTTTCGGATAGCGACGTCTCGTCGCCCTTGTCGAAACGGCCCACGGTACACGAAAACGATCCGAGAATGGTGTAACGGGATTCATTGGAAAGGCTCGACACGTAGGACGGTTTCATCAACCCTTCGAAAGCCCAGTCCGAAATCGATCCGTGCCCGAAGTAGATGGTGAAAAGCGCACCCTGGTTTACGCGGTTGATAAGGTCCGTCGCCGCCGAAAGTTTCTGCCCCGAAGCGTCCGCCGTATAATCCAGCAGATAGATTTTCTTGATGTCCAGATGGTAATTTTCGGTTTCCGACCGGGCGAGAAGCGTTCGCGCGAGTTCCTCCCCCGAAGCCGTGTGCTCGATGTAGTCCGGCGCGAAACCCGTCCAGGCATCGTCCGCCGAAATAATCAGGGAATTTCGCCAAGAAGAATTGTCCGCGCTCTTTGCGCCTTCGTGTTCTTCGATTTTCGCATTGTAAGCCCTGAAATCGGCAACGCTTGCGAGCGGCAATCGCCCGACGTTCAAATCCAAATCGTATTCGCCGCGCAAAACCTGTTCCCCGGAATCGAGGACAGCAAAGAAGTCTTCCACGACAGCGTCTTCCTTTTCAAAAGGCGGAAGCCAGTTTGTCTTGTAACCCGAATGGAAACCGCGATAGTCAAAGTTTCCGTTTCCGGCGAGAACAGCCGACGTCAAGTTCGGGGAGACGCTCCGAGCGTAAGCCAGGTAGTTCCGAATCGCAACGGGATCCTTCGCCCCGCCGGAATACGCCCGGTAAATGTCTTCCGCGAGAACGACCGCTGTCCGGTAGCTTTTGAAAGCCTTGCCTTCAGAGCGAAAATGCCCGAGTTCCACGGCGGGAACCTGGAACGCTTCCGGGGCGACGATCAGGTATTCGGTCTTTGACGAAATCCGCGCGATGTCTTCCAGGACGCCGTCGATTTTTGCCGGAACAGCCTCGATAACAGCGGGCTTCCGAAAGGCTTGCGGATTGTACACAAGGTAACGTACATCCTCGGCGGCGGAAACGCTGTCGTAAAAGAATCCGCCTTTTACGGGAAGAAGCCCGACCGGTCGGAAATCCTTAAATTTCAGGACCCGGACATCGGAATCCGCAGAAAGGGGAACCTTGATTTTCCCATTGCGCTTCCCCGGAAAAATCCACTCCGCGGTATCGTTTTCAAGCGCGGGATTCCATGGGTAGGCGAGCGAGAATCCGTCAAAGCGTTCAAAGTGCATTCCGTTCGGAAGCATCCGAAGCGAGTAGGAATTTCCCGAAGATTTCAATGCGGATGTTTCAAATTCGAAATTACCGCCGGGTAAAAGCCTCCGGTAATCCGCGGACAGGTAGCGTTCGCCGTTGGCATTGAAAACGAAACGGATATCCTTCATCCGGGCGGCATATCCCGAGTCGGAAAGGCTTGACGCGGCCTGTCTCGAACCGTCTGCCAAAGTCGATGAATAGACGGATCGGTGCGGAAAATAAGAGACGGAGAGAAAGCTTTTCCCGCCATCCCGCTTGTGCGGAAGGTTCGCATTTCGCGAAGAAAAGAGACTCGATGTCGAAATTTCAAGAGAATCGTTCGGAGAACCCCAGAACCAGAACCATTCCTTGCCCGTCGCCTCTTCCCATCCGCCCTCGTTTCCAAAATACGTATCCCGCAAAAAGGCGTCCCTTTCTGTCCGAATGTAGCGCATGACAGGAATTTCTGTCCCCGAGCTAGCTTGCGAAATTTCCGAAAGCCGCAAACCGGAACCGTTCGAAGCCCATCCCAATTGAAAATACTGGTAAAAGCTATAGGGGGAAGAGGAATAGTAATACTCCATGCCGTCACCGGAAATCGCCGAATCTTCCAAGTCGACGCGTTTCCAGAGCGATGTCCCGTAGCCCGCAAAAAAAATCGTGTCGCCGTCATCGAATGTTCCGTCCGCTGACAAAGAATTCGGGCTGTGGTCCCGGATTTCAACGGGAATTTCAAAAAGCCGATTCGGCAAAATGTCCGAAGAACTCCAGATGACATCGGGCATCGTATCCTGTGGGGCGCCGTACAGCCTGAGCTTTTCTATCGGAATTCCTTCGCAATCCGAAGCCCGCGCAACTTCCCGACACGCCGTATAGATTTGTCGATACGTCACTGCATAAAGTCCGTCTTCCGACGTGTTGCCGTTTTCCCTGTCGCCTACCAGAAAACGCGCAAGCCAATTTACGTTTGCCGCCGTCGAACCCGCGCTTTTGCGAAGTGCTCTGGACTTTTGACTTTTCGTGCCGAACGAAGCGGCTCCCTGGGGATTTCGAACATTCGAAAGCAGACGGTTTCCGGGGCGGATTTTTTCCGGCTGGCCTGAAAATGTCACCGCAACCTGGAATTTTTTCCGTACCAGAACCGACGAACCCGATCCGCGGACAAGCGGCACAAGGATATCGACCACCCAGACATCGTCCCAGAGCTTTGGCGCGGAAATTTCCACGGAAGCGTTTTCCAGCACATCCGCAGCGCACCAGCGTTCGGAAAATTTCACCGAAACGGAATCCTTGACCTGGACGGAAGGCTTTGCGTTTGCCGGGACCGCTACGCGATACACGCGATAGGGCGTTCTGGAATTTTCCTTGTAAAAGGCGTTTTCCGGGAGAAGCCGGAAATCTCCTTCTTCGCAAGAGGACGGCGAAATGTCGGAGACGCCATCCCTAAAGACGAAGCGCGACTTGGAATCTTCGACGATTTCAAAAGCCGAAAGAATCGCAGCCCAGAGCAAAATACAGAAAACGCCCAGACGCACAGGCTACCGCCCCCCGACCAGAATGGAATCCACCTTGATAGTCGGCTGCCCTACCGTCACCGGAACATATCCGGAAGCGGCACCGCAAACCCCCGCTGCAAGCGAAAAGTCTTCTCCGACCATCGAAATTTCCCGGAGAACCTGGTCGCCCTTTCCGATGAGAGTCGCTCCGCGCACAGGCTTTCCGATTTTTCCGTGTTCGATTTCGTAACCTTCTTCGACCGCGAAGTTGAACTCCCCCGTCGCCGGATTCACGGAACCGCCCGCCATCTTGGACGCATAGAGAC
>CAVKXR010000094.1:0-8387 GCA_963660275.1 Oscillospiraceae bacterium | reverse complement strand
GAAAGATATAGAAACCGGAAAAATCAAGGAACCTGATTATTCAACCAAAACGATAAGTTGGACCCGCGCAGTTTTAGAAGACCTGAAGCGTAAGAAAGGTTATAACTATAATGAGGCGGAAATTCGCTCTGCTCTTTATCGGCCATTTTTCAAGCAAAACCTTTTATGGTATGCGCCTTTGGTTGAAATGAGATATCGGATTTCGCAATTTTTCCCAAATAGGGATGTGCATAATCTTGTTATACTCATAAATATGGCTTCGGCTCATGCGATAACTCCATTGATTACAGATTGTTTACCTGATTTGCACAGTAATGGTGATGCCCAATGTTTTCCCCTCTACTATTACGAGGAACTCGGCGAGGGCGACATGTTCGCTTCAAGGGAAAGGTTCGCGAAAAAGGACGGAATTTCCGACTACATTCTTTCCAAAGCCCGCACGCAGTATCGCGACCCGAAAATCGGCAAAGAGGACCTCTTCTATTACGTCTATGGCTTCTTGCATTCCCCGGATTACCGCAGCGCCTTTTCCGCCGACCTCAAAAAGATGCTCCCGCGCATCCCGCTTGTCAAATCCGCTAGCGACTTCTGGGCTTTCAGCCGGGCAGGCCGCAAGCTCGCCGAGCTTCACCTGAATTACGAACAGGCGGAACCTTACCGGGCTTTCGTCGTTTCGTCAAGCGCCGCCATGTCGGACCTTCCCATGTTCTATGGCGAAGCCGCCGACGCCCGCATCGCCTACAGCGCCGAGGACCCGGCAACGCTTTACCGCGTCTCGCAGATGCGCTTCGCGAAAACGCTCGGCAAGGACAGAAACGGCAACTCAAAGCGCATCGACGACAAGAGCCGCATCGTCTATAACGAAAAGCTCACCATCGCAGGAATCCCTTCCGAAGCCTACGAATACGTCGTGAACGGCAAGTCCGCCATCGAATGGCTCATGGAACGCTACGCCGTCTCGACCGACAAGGCGAGCGGCATCACGAACGACCCGAACGACTGGGCCGCGGAACACGGCGACCCCACCTACATCTTCAACCTGGTTCTGCGCCTCATCACCGTGAGCCTCGAAACCGTGAAAATCGTGAAGGCGCTCCCCAAGCTGGAATTTTAGATGCTTAGACCCGGCAACTGTCATTATCGGACTTAGTTCGGCAAGCTCACTAACCTGTCATTGCCGGGCTTAGCTCGGCAAGCTCGCTAACCTGTCATTATCGGGCTTGACCCGATAATCTAGATTCCCGTGTCGGAGCACGGGAATGACATTGTAGCGAGCCAAGGAACGACATCGCCCCGTGTGTCGCATACAAAAATCTAGATGTCCACGATTCTGATCACTGACTGCTGACCACTGTCCATTGAACTTAGACGTCCGCGGTCCTTATATTAACCGAGCTCCGTATCGACCCATTCTGTTTCTTGTTCAATTTCAGGGAGTTTTTTCCCGTCAAACAAGGGTTGCTTCAAGAGCTTTTTGGCGCATTCCGGCATGGACGATTCTTCTGTGTAAAACAGTCTGGTCAGCGGATCGGTTGCGAGCGTATAGCATTCCATCACCCATGGGAGCGGTTTCTTTTCGTCATACCATCCTTGGATAAAGTAAACAACTCCCTTGTATTTAATCCAAAGCTCATCGCCATAATAGAGATGGTCTAGAAATTCGCTGTAATCTCCGTCAATCATGTTTTGGTACTCCGGCGAAAAAAATTAAAAACTTTTTTGCCCGGAAATTTTACCAATGGCAAGAGCGTTCATTGGCGGCGTTTTCGAGTATCCAGTCCGTTGCGAAGCTGTGTTGCGCTTCGCAGTTCCAGCGGCAACCCGGATGTTCCTCGATGCATTTTAAAATCTCCTTTTGGGAACATCCTGAGAGAACGATTCCGATAACGGCGAAAACGAAAAGGATAAATTTTTTCATGGCTGAACCTTTGGGTTAAAATTTGAATTACCCAACGATAGGCGCAGCCGCGAATCTTTTGGTCGCCTGCCGAGCGACATTTCCCCGTGGGAAAAATTTTACTTCCCGAACAAAAATTTTCGGAGCGGCTCGTAATGCGCGCCGCAGAGGCCGAAGTCCATTTCCTTGTAGCTCCAGATAGCATTTCCGATGTTGAATCGATTGAAAACTTCCTGCACGTCGCGGAACCATTTGACCGTTTCGCTGGAATCCGCCCGGTCGATAACGCCGTATTCCCCGCAGTAGAGCGGAACTCCTTGAAGCTTTGCGTATTCGATGGCGTCGGTCAGAAATTCGGTAAAAAATTCCGGTCCCATCGTCCTTGCCTGTGAACGGCAGAGGTTCGCCCCGACAAGCCCCAGGCATTCGGAGTTCTTGCGGAAAAATTCCATGTCCGTCGTGTAGGGGACGTCCTTTCCGTTGTCGAGAGCCTTGACCCAGGGCGCTTTCTGGTGCGTAAAGAGCAACGGCTCGTAAAGGTGGAACGTGTAGAGGATGTTTGACGAGGGCGGCGGAACGAGATTTTTGACGAATGTCGCGCTGTTCCAGCAGACGCCGCCGTAGATGATCGGCGTTTCCGGGGCGTTCTTTCGGATGGTTTCCACGGCCCGGACGATAAGCGCGTTCCAAGGCTCGATAAAGGAAAGGTCGGTCACTTCGTTCAGAAGTTCGAACGCGACGTTCGGAGTTTTTGCGTAGCGAGCCGAAACGCGGTCCCAGAGGTTGAGGAAACGTTCTTGCGCGGAAGCGTTTTGAAACAGGTTGTTCTTTTCCGAGTCCCCGAAGTCGTTGAAGTCGTAGCCGATTGTCTTGTGCAAATCGAGGATGACGTTTAATTTGTACGAATTTCCCCACGCGACGGCTCGGTCCAGGTACTTGAAGTTTTCGTCGAGAGTTTCGCCGGAATCCTTTTCGAGAAGCTCGTAATCGAAGGGAAGCCGCACATGGTCAAAGCCCCAGCCGGCGATTTGTTTAAAGTCTTCTTCGGCGATGAATGTCTCGTAGCGGTTTTGCGAATAATCGCACTGCGAAAGCCAGCCGCCTAGATTGATTCCTTTTTGAAATTTTAACATCTTGAAAACTCCGGTTATCTTGTTTAAAATTACTTTATGCGAAATTATTTTGTATGGAATTACTTTGTGCGGAATTTTCGGAAAGAAGGTTTCTTGGAAAAACGCCGATTTTCTTTTTTGGGAGCGAGCCGGATTTCGTTTTCGTTTATCAGGATGCGGCCTTGGCGGAAAAGTCCGCCGATGATTTTCTTGAAGGCTTTTTTCGAAACACCGAATTCCTGCTGGATTTCTTCGGGCGTGCTGTTGTCCGAAAAGGGGAGCGAGCCGCCGGCTTCTTCGAGCTTTTGCATGACGGCCTTTGCGTTGTCCATCGTCGCATGGTAGCCGATAGGCTTCAGGCTCAGCGAAATCCGTCCGTCTTCGCGGATGTTCTGGATGTAACCTTCGCCCACGTCGCCGATTTCAAAAGTATCCGTGTTGGTCGGGTCGAGGTGCAGCCTGCCGGAATAGCGGTAGTTTATCAGGAAATCGACAAAGTCCGGGGCGACGTCATAGACGGCCAGTTCGACTTTCTGCGAAATGTGGAGGTCCCGCGTATCACGGTCGATAAAGGATTTGATTTTTTCGGTAGCGACAATTCGGGCGGTACGCTCGTCTTCGAGGATGAATACGACGCAGCGGTCGCCAGGTCGGAGCGTTCCGAGCTGCTGCTTATACGGGAGAAGCAGGTCCTTGTCGAGGCCCCAGTCGAGAAACGCGCCGATGTCGTTTACATCCTTGACTTCCAAGACGGCAAATTCCCCGACGGTCGCGTAGGGCTTCTGCGTTGTCGCAATGGGACGTCCGTCGTTATCGACATAGATGAAAACTTCCAGCTCGTCGCCTTCCCGCAAGTCCTGCGGCGCTTTCGATGTCGGCAAGAGGACGCGTCCGCCGCTTTCGACTTCCAGATAGAAGCCTTGCGGCTTTTGGCTTTCGACGCGGGCGTATTCAAATTGACCAATGTGCATAGTGACCTCGGAAAGGAAAGTTAGAAAAGGATTTGATGGGGAATGTTTAGGGGATAGTTAATAGTCGATAGTTATTAGTTGATAGGAATCAGGAGACAGAAGTCAGTGGATAGTGATTAGCGGAGAGTTAATAGGAATCAGGAGTCAGTGGGACACGGAACACGGTAAGCGGGACGAGGGATTAGGGAGAAGGGAATAGGGATTAGTTGATAGTGGATAGTTATTGGGTGAAAGCTGTAAGAAATCAGGGCGCAGGAATCAGTGGAATACGCTAAGCGGGACGAGGGGCGTTTGAGCGAGCTTTTACTTCTAGCGGTCATCTTGGAGGATTGGCTATAATAAGTCGCTAACCTGTCATTGCCTGGCGACCCTATGTCATTGCCGGGTTTGACCCGGCAATCTCTCCAAGCTGTCATTATCGGGCTTGACCCGATAATCTAGATTCCCGTGTCGTTGCACGGGAATGACATTGTAACGAGCCGGGGAATGACATTGGACTGCGTCCGCGGTTCAATTCCGCTTAACGGCGAAGCTTTGACAGTTCGTCGCACACGTTTCGGATGAGCGGTTCGATGGTTTCCGAAGAAAAGTCGAAGCGGATATCCGCCCGGGCGAAAAGTTCGGGCAGCGGGCGGCTCGAACCGAGGGCTTCGGCGGCGAAAAGGTTGTCGAGAGCTTTCTCTGGATTCTTGCGGAAGTTCGCATAGACCTGCAGCGCTCCGAGCTGGGCGATTCCGTATTCGATGTAGTAGAACGGCACTTCGAAAAGATGTAGCTGTTTTTGCCACAGGTAGGCTCTAGCCTCTTCGAATCCCGAATAATCGATTCCTGCGTCGTAGCGGTCCATGACCGAGAGCCACATATCCTTGCGGTCGCTTGCAGTGTGGTTCGGGTGCGAATAGAGCAGGTGCTGGAAAGCGTCGATGGATGCGACCCACGGGAAAAGCCAGATGATTTCTTCGAGTTCGTTCGCTCGGCTGCGCTTCGCGTCTTCGGGGTTCGGGTAGAAGGGCGAGAGATCCGTCGATCCGATGAGTTCCATGCTCATGCTTGAAACTTCGGCAAACTCGGAAGGGATGTCGTGGTAGGCGGTGAGCGGGAGCTTTGCCACTTCGAACTGCTGGAAGGAATGCCCGCTTTCATGGAGCAGCGTGTAGATGTCTCCGTCGGTTCCCGCCGCGTTCATGAAGATGAAAGGTTTGCCGCTTTCCTCGAAGCCTATCTGGTAGCCGCCGGGAGCCTTTCCTACCCGGCTGTCCGGGTCGATGAGATGTTCTTCTTTCAGGGTGCGGAAATAGGCAGAAGTCTTGGGCGAGAGCCCGTCGAAAATCCGACCGACCTTTTCGATGAGTTCCGAACCTTTCTGGAACGGCTTCAAAGGTTCGCGCGAAAGGGCGTCCGCCTTGACGTCCCACGGGCGGAGGCGTTCGAGCTTCATCGCGGAGGCTTTATCCCGGTAGATGTCCCTCAGTTGCGGAAGGACGATTTTTTCGATCGATTCGTGGAAAGTCCGGCAATCTTTGGGCGTGTAGTCGAAGCGGGATTTCGCTTTGAAAATGTAGTCGAGATAGTCGGAGTAGCCCGAATTTTTCGCGATTTCGATGCGGAGCTTGAAGAGCTTGTCGAATGCGGCGTCGAGACGTTCCTTGTCTTCTAGCCTGCGGTTCGTGACAAGCTTCCACGCTTCTTCGCGGACGTTCCTGTCTGTCGATGTGAAAAGCGCGGACATCTGCTGGAGCGTTTTCGTTTCGCCCTTGTATTGGACGCTCATCGTGCTCGTGATTTTCTGGTAGTCCTGGATATCGGTGCTTTCTTCGGTAAAGAGCGGAATGTTCTTGGGGTTGAAGAGGGAAAGGCTCGTGCGGACGTCGCGGAAGTAGATGCCGAATTCGCTTTCGAGTTCGGCGACGCTCGGGTGCGCCATCATCTTGCGTTCGAGCTTGTTCCCGTAATCTTCGCAGATCGGGTCAATTTCCTGGACGAAATCCATATAGGCCTTGGCGATTTTTTCGTCTTGCGTATGGCTTGTCATGGCGACGTAGCGGCGCGCGCTGACTTCGGAAAGGACCGTCGAAAGTTCGTTCCAGCGGAGAATCCAGTCGCGGAGCGATTTCGCGTTTTGCGGAATGTCTTCCTGGAGTAGCTTTTGGTAGTATTCGGTGACCTGAACCTTGTCGTCCGCCTTGAAATCTTCCGGAATGAATGTTCGTTTCATCATGATTCCAAATTAGATAATTCGCCGAGAAACCAGGCTTCGTCGTGGATGGCGATGCCGAGCTTCTTCGCCTTTTCGAGCTTTGAACCGGCCGCTTCGCCGGCGAGAACCCAGGACGTCTTTTTGCTCACCGAACTCGAAACCTTTCCGCCGTTGTCTTCGATGAGCTTTTGCGCGGAACTCCGGTCGAGCGTGGGGAGCGTTCCCGTGAGAACGACCGTCTGGCCCAGAAAATGATCCTTGACCTCGCCCTTGAATTCCGTCGGAAGTCCCGCATCGACTAGCCGCTTGACTTCATCGCGGAATGTTTCGTTGCGGAAGAAATCATAGACGCTTTGGGCGATGCGTTCGCCGATGTCCGGGAGAGCGGTGAGTTCTTCGAGCGTTGCCGATTCAAGTTTTTCGAGCGTTTTGAAATGCCTTGCGAGAATGCGCGCCTTGGTGCGTCCGACAAAGCGGATGCCGATGGCGAACAAAAAGTTTTCGAGACTCCGGCTCTTGCTTTTTTCGATTGCCGTGAGAACATTCATTGCGCTTTTTTCGCCAACCCGGTCGAGGCTTTCGAGGTCTTCTTTTTTCAGATGGTAAATGTCCGAGAGGTTCCCTATCCTGTGCGCTTCGAGGAGTTCCGCGATGAGCGACGGTCCCAGATTTTCGATGTTCATCGCTTCGCGGGAGACGAAATGCTCGAAGAGTCTTTGGACGCTCGCTTTGCAGTGGAGATTTTCGCAGCGCAGATCGACCAGCCCGTCGTTTTTTGTGAGCGGCGTTCCGCATACAGGGCAAAGCTTGGGAACTTCTACCGGGCAGGTTCCTTCGGGACGCTTGGACAAATCGACTTCGATGATTTTCGGGATGATTTCGCCGCCCTTTTCGACTCCGACCGTATCGCCGACGCGGACGCCCAGCCGTTCGATTTCGTCGAAGTTGTGGAGCGTTGCCCGCTTGACGGTCGTTCCCGCGAGACGGACCGGTTCGAGGTTCGCTACCGGCGTGATGCGTCCTGTCCGTCCGACCTGAAAATCGATGGAGAGAACTTTTGCGTAGGCGCGTTCCGCCTTGAACTTGTAGGCGAGCGCCCAGCGCGGGCTTTTGGCGGTTGTCCCCAGTTCGCGCTGGAGTTCCAGGTCGTTTTGCTTGATGACCATGCCGTCGATAGGGTAGGGAAGCGCGTCGCGACCGGCGAGAATCTGCTCGGAAATCTTCATGATTTCTTCGGCGTTGTGGGCTATCCAAAATTCGTTTGTATGAAATCCGAAGTATTTGAGCGCGGTCAGGTTTTCGGAATGTTTCTTGTTTCCGATGTCTTCGGGAATGTGGTAGGCGAGAAACCGCAGCTTCCGTTTGGCGCATTCCTTCGGGTCTTTGAGCTTGAGCGTTCCCGATGCCGTGTTCCGCGGATTCTGGAATCCCTGGATTCCGCGTTCTTCGAGTTCGTCGTTCAAAAGTTCGAACGTCTTGAACTCCATATAGACTTCGCCGCGGACTTCTAGAAATCCCGATGGGGCGCCGATTAGTTTGTGCGGAACGTCTTCGATGGTCTTTACGTTGGCGGTTACGTCGTCGCCGATAGCTCCGTTTCCCCGCGTAGCGGCCTTCACGAGAATCCCGTTCTGGTAGGTGAGCGACATGCTGATGCCGTCGATTTTTCGTTCGCAGACCCATTCCTTTGCGTTCGGTACGCGTTCCGTCGCCTGCCGGATAAAGTCTTCCACTTCTTCCTTCGAATAAGCGTTCGAGATAGAGAGCATCGGAATCCGATGTTCCACTTTAGCGAAATCGTTGAGCTGGTCGTTCCCGATTTCCTGGGTTATTGAGTTTTGGGTGCGCCATTCCGGGTGGGCGGTTTCGAGCGCTTCGAGTTCCTTGACACCGAAGTCGAAATCCTGGTCGCTCATCGGCGAGAAGCCCTCTTTGTAATAGGCTTCGCTTGCCGCCTTGAGCTGTTCTTGAAGTTCGCGGTAACGGGTATAATCGCTTGAATTTTCTTGGCTCATGCGGGTAAAGATAGGAATGATTTTTTTTTGCGGAACGGGCGGTTCGGAGCTTGGAGTTTAGAAACGCAGACGTCTAAGTTTTTGGGATGCGTTAAGCGGGACACGGGACGAGGAAATTCGAGTAATCGGGTCAAGCCCGGCAATGACAGGTTAGCGAGCTTGCCGAATCCATACATAAACAGCGTGGCCATGGGG
>CAVKXR010000093.1:0-8411 GCA_963660275.1 Oscillospiraceae bacterium | reverse complement strand
GGTAAACCGTTGCCGTTCTGGCAAGGATTTCTTCTTTGGTTACGCTGGGTCCCCAACTTTCAAATTTGAATTCACTCCACGGAATATCGATAACAACCATTGAATCCGAGCGGCTTATCTCCGCTTCAAGATTATTTTCGTAAGAGGAATTATCGGATTCACTTTTCAGTCTCAGCAAAAAATTCACGGAAGCCTGATATTCCAGGCAAAATCCCTCCCAGCCAAAAATATCTCCCCCCTCTTGTTCTGAATTCCATATATTAAATCCAATTCCGACATACGGCTTTCCAGAAATCATTTCTCCGTCAGGGGCAGGCCCGCCAAGAATCATTTTTCCCTGAATGCTTTGATAAGCCTTGACCATCTGCCCAAAGAAATCCCCAAGTTCGTTTTCCTTTATATCCGAAGGCCACTCCCAAGAAGAATCTCCGTCGCTAAAAGCGTACCAATACCCCGACGATTCATCGGCAGAACCTGTGATGACCCGTCCCGCCGAATCCATCGAAGCATCCCATAAAAACGGTTCCTTCACTTCATATGCCCCAAGGGCCATGGGAATGAAAAGCGTTAGAATGGAAACAGAAATTTTCAATTCCATATTTACCCCAGATTAAGAATCATTTACAAGATAAGTTTTTTTTCAAAATGCAAATGCCCCGGCAAGCCGGGGCATTCTTCGAGAACCTCTTCTCTTCGGTTAAGCCTGAGCCTTCACCTGCGCGACGACGGCAGCAAACGCTTCCGGGTCGCTCACGGCGAGATCGGCAAGGACCTTGCGGTTGATGCTGATGTTCGCCTTGGACAGCAAGTGGATGAACTGGCTGTAGCTCAAGTCAAATTCACGCACCGCGGCGTTGAGACGGGTGATCCACAGGGAGCGGAAAGCGCCTTTCTTGTCGCGACGATGAGCGTATGCGTATTGGCCTGCGTGGGCGACGGCTTCTTTCGCAAGGCGAAGATTCGACTTGCGGCGTCCGTAGTAACCCTTGGCAGCCTTGAGAATGTTCTTGCGGCGGGCGCGAGAAGGAACTCTAGTCTTAGAACGTGGCATTCTTACCTCTCCTGTTAAGCTTTGACAAGCAGACGCTTGACTCTGTATTCATCGGATTTCTTGACGGTTCCAGCCTTGCGCAGATTGCGCTTGCGCTTTGTCGTCATCTTGGTAAGAATGTGGCGCAGACCAGCGCGCTTGAACTTCACGTGGCCGCTGCCGGTCACGCGGAAGCGCTTCTTGGCACCACCGTGCGTTTTCATCTTAGGCATTGTTTACCTCTTGGGTTTGTTGTTTAGCCTCACCTGCTGCCTTTGGCTCGGTTGCGGGCTTTTGCGCTGCGGCCTTTTGGGCGGCACCGCGTTTGGGACCGTAGATGTAGAGAAGCGTATTCCCTTCCATCCGCGAATCCGTTTCCAATTCGCCGACATCCGCCAAGTCCTGCTTGGCGCGTTCCATCAGCCGGCGACCGTAATCCATGTGCGCCATTTCGCGTCCACGGAACTGCATAATCAGACGGACCTTCATGCCATCTTCGAGGAAGCCGCGCATCTGCTTGACACGATACAGATAGTCGTTCTCCGCGGTCTTCGGGTGCATCTTGATTTCCTTGAGCTTTACGACATGCTGCTTGGCCTTTGCCGCCTTGCTGCGCTTGAGCTGCTCGAACTTGTACTTGCCGTAATTGATGATGCGGCAGACGGGAGGCTTCGCGTTCGGCGAAACTTCCACCAGGTCCAGTCCGGCGTCCTTTGCCATCTGCAAAGCTTTGCGCGTATCAATGATTACCTGCGAGCCGTCATCCTTCACCAGACGGATCGGGGAAATGTGGATGGCCTCGTTGATACGGGTTCCGTCCGCGGGACGGTTCGGCATTTGCCGTAGGCGGGGATTGGGATACAAGTTATGCTACCTCATGAAGATGGTTGATTTTGGCGGAAAATTTAGCAAATCTCGGGAAAAAGTTCAACTTTTCTGCAAGTCCCCCTTTGGAAATCGCGCTTTTTTTTGTATAATTGGAATCGCTGCGGCGGTAGCTCAATGGTAGAGCTTTAGCCTTCCAAGCTAATGGTTGCCGGTTCGATCCCGGTCCGCCGCTCTAAAAACTCCGAAATTTCGGAGTTTTTTTTGTTTTAAACGTCCCAAACACAATTTGTCCTTGATTTTTTAAAAGCGAAAAACCGCCCTTGCCGGACGGTTTTAAAAGATTTTTGCAACGGAACTAAATCGTGTCCATCCGTTCGACATCCTTGTCGTAGTCGATGCCTTCGATGTCAAAGCCGTTCGTCGCAAGGAAATCGTGGCGGTAGCCTTCGATGTCGCCGAGTTCGGCGATGTTGTTTTCGTTCACGATCGGCATATACTTGGCGACTTCGTCCTGGACCTTCGGGTCGAGTTCCAGTTCGTCGATGCGGATGCGGTGCTCGTCATCGGTCGGCACAGGCTTTCCCGTGTAAAGGCGTTCCGCAAAAAGGCGTTCCATCTGTTCGATGCAACCTTCGTGCGTGCCGTTCCGCTTCATGATTTTAAAGAGAATCGAGATGTAGAGCGGGATCAGCGGAATGACCGCCGAGGAACGCGTCACAAGTCCCTTGTTCACGGAAATGTACGCTTCGCCGTGGAGGGATTTCGAGAGTTCCGCGTCGAGTTCGCGAGCGGTCCGTTCGATGTCCTTCTTGGCCGCTCCGATGGTGCCGTCGCGGTAGATGGCGTGGGTATAGGTCGGTCCGATGTAGGAATAGGCGACCGTCTTGACGCCTTCGGCGAGAACGCCCGCTTCGGAAAGCTGGTGAATCCAGCGCGCCCAGTCTTCGCCGCCCATGACCTTTACCGTCTGGCGCTTTTCCTCTTCGTTTGCGACTTCCGCGGTGATAATGGAGAACTTGCCCGTGACGACATCCATCGTCGCCCCGGAGAACGTCTTTTCGAGAGGCTTCAGCACGCTGCGATACTTTTCACCCGTGACCGGATCGACGCGGACCGCGCTTGCCACGCTGTAAATCACCAGGTCGAACTTTCCGAACTGCTTGGAAGCTTCGATAACCTGCTTCCGCATTTCGTCGGAGAAAGCGTCGCCGTTGAACGTCACGCAGCCGAGCCCCTTGGCCTTTGCCGCCCGGTCAAACGCCATGTTGTTGTACCAGCCCGGCGTGCCGCTCTTCGATTCGGATCCTTCCCTTTCGAACGAAACGCCGATCGTATTCGCTCCGCATTCAAAAGCCGCTGCGATTCGGCTCGCAAGCCCGTAGCCCGTGGAGCATCCCAGAACGAGAACGTTCTTCGGAGCGTTCGGAAGCTTGCCGCGCAAGGCCGCCTTCTTTTCCACATAGGCGATTTGATGTTCGACGTCTTTGGCGCATCCTTTCGGATGGGCGTTGATGCAGATGTTGCTGCGGATGAGAGGCTTGATAATCATAGGGAATCCTTTGAATTTAATCCTTGAATTTTTTGATGATGACGACACCGTTGTGACCACCGAATCCCAGGGACGCCGATGCGGCGCAGTCAATGTTTCCCGGAACGCCTTGGTTCGGAACGTAGTCTAGATCGCAAGTTTCGTCCGGGTTTTCCAAGTTGATCGTCGCCGGGAAGAAAGAATCTCGGATGGCGAGCGTACTGATGATCGCTTCGATGGCGCCCGCAGCGCCGACACAGTGCCCGGTCATGCTCTTCGTGCTCGAGACCTTGATTTTGTATGCGTGTTCTCCGAGTGCCGCTTTGAGCATCGCCGTTTCGGTCGAATCGTTCAAACGGGTGGAAGTTCCGTGCGCATTGTAATAGTCGATTGTTTCCGGGGAAATTTCCGCATCGTCAATCGCCCGAAGCAGAGCCTTGGCGCAAGTCGCTCCGTCCGGGCGCGGGCTTGTGATGTGGTAAGCGTCCGCAGAAGCTCCGTAGCCGGCGAGTTCCGCGTAGATGTGCGCTCCGCGAGCCTTGGCGTGTTCGAGTTCTTCGAGTACGAGAATCGCTCCGCCTTCGCCCATGACGAATCCCGAACGGTCCCTGTCAAACGGGCGAGAAGCCTTTTCGGGCGCATCGTTGAACTTATCCGTCAGAGCGTGCATTCCGGCAAAACTCTTGATCGAAAATTCCGTGATGCCGCTTTCCGATCCGCCGGCAAGGCAAACGTCCAAGCGACCCGAACGAATCGTGTCGAGCGCAAGTCCGAGCGCATCCGTTCCCGAGGCGCAGGCAGTCGCGATGGTCCAAGCGGAACCTGTAATTCCCAGGGCGATAGAAACATTCGCAGCGGCTTCGTTCGGAATCAGTTCCGGCATTGCAAGGGGCGATGCCCGCCGTTTTCCGCTTTCGATGTACTTGGAAAAAGAAGCGTCGATAACGTCCATCCCGGAAAGCCCGTTTCCGGCGACGATGCCCGTTTTGTCTCCGGCGAGGACCTCTTTCGAAAGTTTCGCGTCGGCTACCGCTTCGTTTGCCGCAGCAAGCAGGAACTGGGTGAACCTTGCCATGCGCCGCGCTTCCTTCGGATCGATTCCGAGATCTTCGGGAGCGAAGTTCTTGATTTCCGCGGCGATTTTCACCGGCGAAGAACCCGCATCGAACAAAGTAATCGGTCCCACTCCGCAAGCGCCTTCCCGGATGGACTTCCACAGTTCGGGCACCGAGTTCCCGACCGGAGTGACCGCGCCCATGCCCGTGATAACAACTCGTCTTTTCATGGATTATTTCGCCTTTTCGGAATCGCGTTTCTGTTGTTCCTGCTTGTCCTTTTCGCGAATCGCGACGCGGCGGATTTTTCCGCTGATCGTCTTCGGAAGTTCCAGGACAAAGTCGATGATGCGCGGGCTCTTGTAAGAAGCGGCGACCTTTTTCGTGAACAGCTGGATGTCCTTCGCGAGTTCCTTGGACGCCTCGTAGCCTTTCTGCAAAACGATCGTCGCCTTGATCGCCTGGCCGCGGGACGGATCTTCCACACCGGTGACAGCGCATTCGAGAACCGCGGGATGTTTCAGCAAAACCTCTTCCACTTCGAACGGGCTTATCCGGTAGCCGGAACTTTTGATCAAGTCGTCCGTCCGACCGATAAACCAGCAGTAGCCGTCCTTGTCCTTCCAAGCGGTATCGCCCGTGTGATAGACGCCGCCTTCGAAAACATTTTGCGTACGCTCTTCATCGCGGTAATAGCCGCCGAACATGCCGAAAGGCTTGCCGCCATCGATGCGGATGATGATTTCGCCGACTTCTTCCGGGTCGCAGGTCGAGCCGTCCGGTCGCACGATGTCTATCCGGTAGCCGGGAGAAGGCTTTCCCATTGAACCGGGCCGCGGTTCCATCCACGGGAAGTTTCCCTCGGTGAGCGTGAGTTCCGTCTGTCCGTAGCCTTCGTGCAGACGATGTCCGGTCTTTTCGAGCCAGCGGTTGTAGATATCGACGTTCAACGCTTCGCCCGCCGTGACGCAGTACTTCAAATTCGACAAATCGTATTTGGAAAGGTCGTGCTGCAAGAGGTAGCGGTAAACCGTCGGAGGCGCACAGAATGTGGTGACCTTGAACTCTGCCATCTTTTCGAGAAGCTTGCCGGGGATGAACGTGTTCATGTCGTAGCTGAACACTGCGGAACCTGCAATCCACTGTCCGTAAATTTTTCCCCACAGAGCCTTGGCCCAGCCGGTTTCCGCCACGGTCAGATGGACACCGCCGTCGATAACGTTTTGCCAATACTTCGCCGTCACGATGTGGCCCAGCGGATAGGTGAACGTGTGCGCGACCATCTTCGGATTGCTCGATGTTCCGCTCGTGAAGTAAATAACCATGATGTCGTCGTTCGTCGTCGCGGCTTCGCCTTCCGGACGCGGGAACTTCGGCGAGCAGATTTCGTACTCGTCATAGAAAGAAATCCAGCCCTGGCGCGGCTGCCCAATAGTCACCAGCTTTTCGACCGACGGGGACTTGGCGCGGGCCGTTTCGATTTCTTTCTGGAGCGCCGGATCGTCGTAAGTCACGACCATCTTGATGTCCGCGGCGTGGAAGCGGTATTCCAGGTCCTCGGACGTGAGCATGTTCGTTGCGGGGACGGCAATCGCCCCGATGCGGTGAAGCGCCAAAAGGAAGAACCAGAACTCGTAGCGGCGGCGGAGCATCAGCTGGACGCGGTCGCCCTTCTGGATGCCCTGTTCGACGAGGAAGTTCGCTGTGCGGTTCGATGCGACGGCGATGTCCTTGAACGTAAACGTGTGCCGTTCGTCGTTATCGTCGCACCAGACGAGCGCAATTTTCTTCGGATCGTTCTGCGCATAGTCGTCAACGACATCGTAGGCAAAGTTGAAATTGTCGGGAATGTGAATCTTGAAGTTCGCATATAGATCTTCGTAGGAATCGTAATCCACCCGATCGATAAATTTTTGAAGCTGAGACATAAAAACCTCGATTACTTTTCCGCGAAACTACAAGTCGCGGTAGAAAATTTTTTCCCGTTTGGTGAGCGCATAACGGACAAGGTTCAAGATGCGATGTTCCCCGATCGTGGTAAAGTCCACCGCGTGAATCGTGAGCCGCGGAGTTCCGAGAGGCGCCTGAATCGTGAGGCACGCCGAAGTCTGCGCGACGCCGAGCGAAATTTCCGGAAGACCGGCGAAGCTGATGCCGAACGAGAGGAACTTTTCCACATCGTCCTTTTTCGAAGGTTCGGGTTCGATTTCATTTTCGTCGAGCGAAACGACCAGGTCGTGCTTCTTGAAGATGGACGTCCTGTCTTCGTAGGTGTTGAACTTCGCGAGAACCTGTTCCTTCAGGAAGTTGTTGTCATACCAGGCCGGCGGAACGAATCCGACGGGGAGCGTGTCCTGCCCGAGACCGCGCCACAGGGCGATTGAACGGTCGAGCAGAGCCTGGGATTCCTGTTCGGAAAGACCCGCAAATTCCGCCACGTTTCCCGAAAGCATCAGGGCGCTCTTGCCAAAGACCGAGCGTTCCTTGCCGAGGTTTGCAAAGTGTCGCGCACCGTGGAGCAGAAGCTCGTGACCGTCTTTCCGAATCTTCTCGATCGACTCCGAAAAGCGTTCGCGTTCGTCTTCGGTAGCTGCCCCGACGGAGGGAACGACTGCGACAGAAATGGGCGATGCCGTCACCGCGGAAATCTTGTCTATCTGGACAAGCGCCTTTTCAAAATTCTTGATGTTGAAATCGTGGTAGCAGAGGATGAATCTCTTGCCTTTAAAATTTTCCGCCTCGGCAGCGGAAATGTCGGCGATGTCCTTGTTGAGTTCCATTCAAAATTCTCCTATGATTAAACTTAAAATAGAAAAAGCCGCGGAGACTTGCCGTCAAAGAACAAGCTCGCTCGCAAAAGCCACTTCACCGTTCTTTTTTCCGACGACAACATACCGATTTTCGCCTGTTTTCGCCAAAAACATTTCTACGGTTTCCCCGAGGAGCAGCTCTTTCAAATAATTTATGCGAAATTCAATTAACGGGCGTTCGGCAAGTTCCGCCGGCAAGGCGTTCACGATAAAGGCGCCGTAAAAGGCGTTGTCCGTGTGATTGTTCCCGTCGAGATGCGAACGCATGATTTTCTGCTCACCGACTTTTTCAAGCGCATCCGGCACGAGAATCTTCCCGCAGGAAAGCCCGTCCGAATCAAACGGAACCGTGTTCAATTTTCGAAACGGGAGAATCGCCTTGACCGGGAGAATTTTCCGGGTGCTGAAATCGGTGAGAAGCCACTTGGAAAGTCCCGAAACCAGAAGTTCACCGCTTTCGCTCTTGACTTTGTAATCGCGTACAAACTGCCACGATTCCGCTTTCCACTCGGTCGTCACCCATTCGATGCGCTCGTTGATCTTCGGCATCCGATGGAAGCGAAAGGCCGACCGCGCAAGGACCCGCGCAAAACCGTGCTCCACGAGAAAAGGCATCGACGTCCCGCGATGGAAAATGTCCTCCGAGGAAATGTCCGTCGTCTTGCGCAAAAAATCGAACAGGCTGAGCGTTCCGTCCGGACCGCATTCCGTATAGGCCACGCGGCTTTCGACACGAAAGGTGAAGCCGTCGTCATCGTAGCGGCGGGAAAATGTTTCGCAAAAAGGCATAGGGGAAATCTAGAAAATCCGAATTTTCATAATGGAGACTTTAAAAAGACGATTTTTTTCCAAAATCCCTTGACGGAGCTTTTTTACTTATAATAAACAACATATTAAAAGTTTATAGAAGGAGTTGTGCAAAGAATAACATTTCCGATGCAACCACACTTCTTTCACAAAGACAAAAAGAAGTGGTAGGACTTCTTTGTTTATTCTCGGAACTGTTGGAATTCACGATTTCTATACTGGGGTCTTAGCCTGGCGAGGCTAAGACCCAACACCCAGATGGAAGAGATGGTTCCCGTCCAGCACAGGATTTGACGCATAGGCGTAATCGAAGCGGATGCGGCCAAAGACAAGTCCGAGACCTGCCGAGACGC
>CAVKXR010000092.1:0-8422 GCA_963660275.1 Oscillospiraceae bacterium | reverse complement strand
GAACGAGGCTTCGCCATAGCCGTTCGTCCTAACAACAAGCTTGTTCTTCGGATTTTTCTCGCCGACAAAGGTGAGTGTCTTGTTCTTCTGCGGAACATCGTCAAAGTTCGTGTAGGAAATGTTCAAGACGGCATGGGTCTTGTTCGGCTTCAAGTCCTTCGCCGCGGAAAAGGCCGCGCAGAGAGCGACAAAAAGAATCAAGCGTTTCATTTTATTCTCCAAAAACCTTTTCCGGAAAAAGGAATTAACCGTTCACCGCCTTGAAATCGGCGACGTTTTTCGCAAATTCCGCAAGATATTCCCGCGCTTCGCTTGCGACCGTTTCCGGTTCGTAGCCGAATTTCTTTTCCAGGACGGATGCCGGAGCCGACGCGCCAAAGCGTTCTAGCCCGACGACCTTGCCAAAACCACCGACGACATCTTTAAAGAGAATCGGAAGCCCGCTAGAAAGGGCGAAAACAGGCGTCCACGGAACGATGACGGAATCGCGGAATTCCTTGTCCTGAATCATAAAGAGTTTCGGGCTGATCATCGAAACAACCCGGACAGAAAGGCCTTCCTTGCGGAGAATTTCCGCGGCATCGTGTTCGAGCAGGACATCGGAGCCGTTCGCGACGAACGTGAGATCCGGATTCTTGCCATTCGGCGTGTTGTCGCTCACGATATAGGCGCCCTTCCGGCATTTGGAAGCTTCCGCATACCGGGAACTTCCGTTCGGGCATGGAAGCGTCCCGACTTTCTGGCGCGAAAGAATCAGAGCCGTCGGGCTGTCCTCGTTTTCAAAAGCCATCTCCCAGGCGACTGTCGTTTCGGCGGGATCTGCCGGGCGGAGAACGAGCATCTGCGGGCGTCCGTCCGCCTTGTCCAAATCTTCCAGCAAGCGAATCTGCGTTTCGTGTTCGATCGGCTGGTGCGTCGGACCGTCCTCGCCTACGCGGAAGCTGTCATGCGTAAAAACATACTTGACCGGGAGTCCCTGCAACGCAGCCATGCGAATCACCGGCTTCATGAAATCGCTAAAGACAAAGAATGTCGCGCAAATCGGGTAGAGGCCGCCGTGGAGCGCAAGCCCGCAAGCGATAGCGCCCATCGTGAGTTCCGCGACACCGACCTGGACAAAAGCCCCGCCGAAATCGCCAGGCTTCATGATGCGCGTCTCGTTCAGGAACTTTTGCGTCTGGTCGCTGTTCGAAAGGTCCGCGGAAGAGCAGATGATGTTCCGGTAGTTCTTTCCAAGATAAGCAAGGACCGTGCCCGAGCTGTTGCGGGTCGCGACGCCTTCCTTCTGTTCCAGGTTCTTGAGGTCGAGCCGGACGCTTTTTCCCGAAAGCCACTTGCGGAGCGTTTCCGCCTTGTCGGGATTTTCCCTGTCCCAAGCGGTCTTTTTCGCTTTCCACGCATCGGCGATTTTCTGAAGTTCTTCGAGGCGCTCGGCAAAGGCTTTTTCCACATCCGGGAAAACCTGGAAAGGATTTTCGGCATCGCCGCCGAGACGACGAACCGTTTCCTCCGTCGAAGCTCCCGCACCGGAAAGAGGCTGTCCATGCGTGGAAACCTTTCCCTCGAATGATTCGCCTGAAGCGCCGACAGCGCCTTTCGCCATCGTCGTGTGCCCGATGACAATCGTCGGACGTTCCTTTTCGGCAAAGGCCTTCTGGAATGCGGCGCGGAGTTCCGGGACATTTTCCCCGTCGGCTTCGAGAACGTTCCAACCCCAGGATTCGTACTGCTTCCTGAAATCCTGGTCCATCACGTCTTCCGTCTTGCAGGAAAGCTGCACGCCGTTTGCGTCGTAAAAGAAGATGAGGTTCGAAAGCTTGAGATGCCCGGCGACGCGTCCAACACCGTAAGCGATTTCTTCCTGGATGCCTCCGTCCGAAACAAGCAGAACCGTTTTGTGTTCGAGAATATCGCCGAACTGGGCGACCTTGTAGCGTTCCGCGATGGCGACGCCCGCAGCCATTCCTTGTCCTAACCCCAGAGGTCCCGACGAATTTTCGATTCCGTGCTCGACGGAAAGTTCCGGATGCCCGGACGTGATGCTTCCGAACTGGCGGAAATTCTTGAGGTCTTCCATCGAGAGGCGTCCGGTAAGAAGAAGCTCCGAATAGAGCAGCGGAGACATGTGTCCCGGATCCATCAGGAAGCGGTCGCGAGCTTCCCAATTCGGATTCTTCGGATCGAACCGGAGAAATTCCGCAAAGAGAAGCGTTACGGCTGTCGCTGCGCCCATCGCTCCGCCCGGATGCCCGGACTTCGCCTTTTCGACCATGGCGGCGGAAAGGATTCGAACGTTGTCGGCAGCTTTTTGAATTATTGAATCGTCCACGGGAAGCCTCTGTGAAAAATTTTCAAGCCAAATTTAGATTACATTCGGCAAATTCTCAACGGCAAAAAAGCAAAAGAACTATATTCACCCCCGATGAAAAGATTTAAGAGCATTTTTCAGAACCTGTGCCATCCAGCGGGAATCATCGGGACGCTCATCGCCCTAGCGATTCCCTTTCTCATCTATCTCGGTCCGAACGTCGGGGCGAAGGACACCATTCGCATTCTAGACCAAAAGCTCCCCTTTACGCTGTTTTTAGCCCAGCTCGCAGCGGGCCTCATCCTCTTCAATCTTCTTTTCAAGGATTTTCGGGCTTACCTGAAAGAGCATTTTCCGCCGCTTCCCTACCTGATTCTCGTTTCCGTCTTCGCCCTATTCGCCACGATCTTCGCCGGAACGCAGATAGAGGCCCGTCACCGCGTCCAGAGCGATGAGAGCGTCTTCATGGCGATAGCCCAGAACATGTACTTTAACCAGACGACCGGAACGTGCGACGAGGGGGAATTCCAGAACGGCACGCTCGACTGCTACCGAAACTCCGACAGTTTCAAGACGAAAGGGCTTTCCTTTCTCTACCTCCTGGGAATGCCTTTCTTCGGCCCGGACCTGCACTGGATTTTCCACGCGGAACTCGCGATGCTCTTCTTCGCCGCGCTGCTCCTCTTTTTCGCTATTCGGGCGTGGACGGGCGACGACATGCTTTCCGCGCTTTCGAGCATCATCCTTTTCGCACAACCGACGGTGCTTTTCCAGTTCCGATCGATGTCCGTCGAGCCGCTCTACATTTTCCTTTCCGCGCTTTCCCTGTGGGTTTTCAAGTGGGCTTTCGACCGCAACACGTGCCGCCACTGGATGCTCGCTGCGATAGTCCTCGCCTTCTTCGCCCAGACCCGCCAGGAAACGGTCTTCTGCCTCGCCGCGTTCCTCGCCATCGCCCTTCCGAAAATTCTCGACCGAAAGGATTTCAAGGCCCCGGCATTTTTTGTAACGCTTTCGATTTTTTCCGTCCCGGTCCTCCTCACGATAAGCTACTTCCAGGGATACGGTTTCCAAGGAGGCGCCTATTCCGCCCACGGCCACTTCATCGAAAACCTCGTCGGGAACTGGTCCGTGATGACAAAGCCCCTTTCGGAAAACGGCCTTCTCGCCAATCCCTTCCTTTCGAGCTTCAACTACCTCTTTCTTTTCGGGCTAGTCTTTCTCTGCATCCAGGCGCTCCGTGAAATCCTCGTGAAAAATTTCGGAACAAACACGAAAATTGCCGGATTCCTTCTCCTCTACCACATCCAGGCTTACATGATCCTCGAAAACGTCTCGGGCGACTTCACCATTGAAATCAACCAGCGTTACGCCCTCGTGATGATGCCCACAATGGCATTTCTCGCCGCATACGCCCTGAAGCACCTGCTCGCCATCGTCTGCTTCCTTTTCGGAGCGACCCGCTTCAAGACAAGCTTCCTCGCCAATTTTCTCGTCACGCTTGTTATCGCCTCTGCCGCATTCGGAAACACGTTTCATTACAAGGAAAGCTTCAACCGGAACATCATGTACAACCGAAACCACCTAACGACGGAGGAAGCGGAAATCTGGAAATGGCTTGACACCCAGCCCAAGAAGCCGCGCCTGTTCGTCTATGGTCGCCCGTGGCACTTTGTCGCCTACGGGGAATCTTCGATACACTACGACCGCGCACGGAAAATTTCGCCGGATTCCCTGGAGCGGCTAGTCAAAAAATACGACGGCGAGGTTTACTACATCCGCGGACTTGACTGCTGGGATTCCAAGACATACCACGCCAAGGCCGTGGAGCGTCGCATCCCGACGACCTGCGACGTCTTTGAACGCGAAGCGAAACTCGAAGATGTCTATCGGGTACTGGTCACAAATAATTATTGGGTCCGCATCGCGAAAATCCACGCCCGGAGAAATTACGACCCGGCAAAGCTTTTCGCCTTCGGCTTCTGGCAGGGAAATCCCGAAACAAAGACTTTAATTTTCAACTCGGCGGCATACCAGGAAACCGCGGAACCGTGGAAACTCCGCCTATCGCTCAATGGGGATTCTGTTTTCGAAAAGCCTTACCGCAAGGGGGATTTCAGCGACACGCTGGGCGGGCCGGAGCTTCTCCCCGGATACAACAGAATAGAAGCGGTCATCTACGATTCGACCTCGGGCGAAAAAATCGCCCACATCGAGGATTGCCGCTTTTTCCGGTTCGAAGGCGCGCTTCAGATGTCCCTGATGCAGCCGACAGAAAATGTCCAAGGCTGGGGAGAGCTTCACGTCAATTCGACGGTCGATGGGAACGCATTCACGCTTTCCGGCAAGAAATTTTCCGAAGGCTTTGGCACGCACGCTCCGAGCAGGACGGCGTTCGACATCCGCGGCGAGTTCAAGCGATTCACGGCGATAATCGGACTTGACGAAGAAAGCCTCTGCAGCGACGGAATTTCGTACAAAGTTCTCGGCGACGGAAAAATTCTCGGTCAAAGCGCACGGCTTTCCCCGGGAAAAATCGACACGCTTGACGTTCCCGTCCAAGGCGTCCGCACTCTCGCCATCGTCACCGATTCGCTTTCAAGCAAGAATTGCGACCACGTCGATTTAGTTTTCCCGACCCTCTACCCCGAAATCCAAATCAGCCCGAAATCCAAATAATGCTCCTATCCGTCATAGTCCCTCTCTACAATGAAGAAGAAATCGTCGCAAAGACGTTCGCAGTCCTCGAACAGGAACTCGCCGAAATCGAGCACGAACTGATTTTCGTAAACGACGGTTCTACGGACAGAACGCGCGAAATTCTAGAAAGCCTTTTGCCCAAAACACCGCAGAATCTGCTCATCAATTTTAGCCGGAACTTCGGGCACCAGGCGGCGTTCAGCGCGGGACTAAGGCACGCCCGCGGAAAAGCCGTCGTCATCATCGACGGTGATTTGCAAGACCCGCCGGCGCTCATCCACGACATGCTGAAAAAATGGGAAGAGGGCTACCAGGTCGTCTATGCGCAGCGGAAAAAGCGCAAAGGGGAAACTTTCTTCAAAAAAGCCTCGGCGCATGCGTTCTACAAGATTCTCCATGCGCTCACGAGCATCGACATCCCGATGGACACGGGCGACTTTCGCCTGATGGACCGCGTAGTCGTCGATCAGCTAAACGCACTCCCCGAGCGAAACCGTTTTCTCCGCGGACTTGTCTGCTGGGTGGGATTCAAGAGGACGGGAATTCTCTACGACCGCAAGGAACGCACTGCGGGAAAATCCAAGTATCCCTTGCGGAAAATGCTCCGGCTTGCCATGGACGGCATCACGAGCTTCAGCACGACACCGCTCAAGATAAGCTTTCTCACCGGAATGCTCGCCACGACCGTCGCCTTCGGGCTTTTCGTCTGGAGCGTTCTCGAAAAATTCCTGAACCCGGTGACAACGGTTCCCGGGTGGGCGTCCCTCATGACGGCAATCGTTTTCTTCGGAGGCATCCAGCTGATGAGCATCGGCATCCTGGGCGAATACATCGGGCGAATTTACGAAGAAGTCAAGCAGCGTCCGCTTTATATCGAGGACAAGAAATGAAGCACAGTCTCTTTGTGATGAGCGCTCCTTCGGGAGCCGGCAAGACAACCCTCAAGGACATGGTCATCCGGGAATTTCCCGATATGGTCTATTCCATTTCCGCAACGACGCGCCCCCCGCGCGAAGGCGAAATCGACGGCGTTCACTACTTTTTCAAAACCCGGGAAGAATTCCAGAGGATGATTTCGAACGGCGAAATGGTGGAATGGAACGAGGTCCACGGAAACTTTTACGGCACGCCAAAAAGCTTTGTGGAAAAGATGCTCGCCGATGGAAAGCGGGTCCTTTTCGATCTGGATGTTTTCGGGAAGGTCAATTTCGACAAGGTTTACCCGGAAGCGGTCGGCATCCTGATTCTTCCGCCATCCATCGGAATTCTCGAAGAGCGCCTGCGGCACCGCGCAACCGATTCCGAAGCGGTCATCGAACTTCGGCTTGAAAATGCGAAGAAAGAAATCCGGTTTGCAAAAGAACACGGGAAATACGAATACACGATCGTGAACGACAATTTGGAAATAGCGGCAGACAAGTTGCGACAGATCCTTTCCACGTAAAAACTTTTCGCCAGTCTTTCATCGGGAACTTGCGGACATTTAAGTTCTTGGGAAGAGCTATGCGGGAAACGGGATGCGGGAATTCGAGATTATCGGGTCGAGCCCGATAATGACATTTGACGGCTCTAAGCCCGGCAATGGTTAGCGAGCTTGCCGAGCTAAGCCCGATAACGACAGTTAAGCGACTTATTTATAGCCATTCCTTCAAGATGACCGCTAGAAGTAAAATTTCGCTCAGACGCCCCTCCTCCCTCTTACCGTGTCCCACGTCCCTTCAAACAACTAAATCCTGTTTCCTGACTTCTGATTCCTATCAACTAATAACTATTAACTAATCCCTATTCCCTTCTCCCTAATCCCTCGTCCCGCCTCCCATTTAACCACTGATTCCTGTTTTCTGACTTTTGACTTCTCTTAACTTTCAACAGCCCCCTTCCAACTCGGAATATCCCAATCCGGTCTATGGGCGAACAAGATATTTCTTGCTTTAAAAGAGAAACGGATATACTTTATCCTTGTGACTGGAAAAGAGCTTCGGCGAAAGGTTCACGCAAGGCATTCCGCCTTCGGAACTCGTAGATGTTTCCTTCCGAGGTTCCCGGTTTCATTAAAGTCTGCCTCATCCGGGGCGGACTTTTTTCAAAAGTTTTCACGCGCAATGGGGAAAATTTCAGCCCTCGTATTTCAGCCGTTCCGTCTTGCCGGGAGCAAAGGAACCCAGGCGGTAGGTAAAAGTCGTGAACCGGTTCAGTTCTTCGAACGCCTCGATGACCGTGGGATTTTTCGGGTTGCCGAGAAGGGATGCGTAAAAGATGTAGCCCCAAGGCTTGTCCGGATTCGGGCGGCTTTCGATACGCGTCATATTGATACCCCGTTTGGCGAACGCGCCGAGGGCTCCGTAGAGTTCGCCGGGCTTGTCATCGTTCGAAAGTTCAAATAGAATGACCGTTTTGAGATCGGCATTCGGAAGGACGAGCAGAGGTTCTTTCTGGATGGCGTAGAATCGGGTGAAGTTTACGCCCTGGATGTTTTCGAGGTTCGACTGGAGAATGTCGAGACCGTAGAGCCTTGCCGCATAGGAACTCGCAATTCCGCCATCGGTGAGGTTTTTCCTCTTGGCGACTTCTTCCGCGGAACCCGCCGTGTCAAAGAATACGACTTTTTCGATATTCGGATGTTCGTTAAAAAAGTGGCTGCACTGGGCAAGCGCCTGCGGATGGCTCATCACGCGTCGGAGCGTCTCTAGGTTCGCGCCCTTGTTTGCGCAGAGGCAATGCTCGATCTGGAGCTTGACCTCGCCCACTATCGGATGGCGCCACTTGGCGAGCAGGTCGTAGTTTTCGTAAATGGATCCCGCTGTCGAATTTTCAATCGGAATCGCTCCGCCGTCAGCAGAACCGGATTCTATCGCCCGGTAGATTTCTTCGAAAGTATCCATCGGAAGGACTTCGATGTCTTCTCCGAAAAGATAGTGGGCGGCGCATTCGCTGTATGCGCCCCGACGTCCCTGGAATGCGATTTTCTTTTTCATTGGATTCTCCGAGCGCCCTTGTAGCGCGGCTGCCAATAGGAATCGGTAAGCGGGCTTATCATCACTCCGCGCGAAGTGCTCGCATGGGTAAAGTTTCCGTCATCGAGATACACCCCGACATGATCGACCCCGCTTCCTCCGCCGAAGAATACGAGGTCGCCTGTTTTCAAGTCTCCCTTTCCGATTTTCTTTCCCATCTGGAACATCTGCGTGGAACTGTGCGGAAGCGAAACTCCCGTCTTTTCCTTGTAGATATTCATGACATAGCCGGAGCAGTCCGTTCCGCTTTTGGAAGCCTTGCCGTATTTGTAGGGAGTTCCGAGCCACGGCTTGACGATCGCCATCCAGTCGGAGACATCCCCCGTCGCGTTCTGGAGCATTTTTTCCGCGGTCTTTTCCGATGCCGAAAACCGGTAGGAAGCGGAGTCCCGGTCATAGC
>CAVKXR010000091.1:0-8445 GCA_963660275.1 Oscillospiraceae bacterium | reverse complement strand
CCATATTCGGTGAATCAAACTTTCGAACCCTTACTGCCCCTTCCCCATCGGAAATCGCCTTAATCGGATTAATCTTCAAGCGATTTGGAATATCCTGAACGAATAAGTTTGTAAAGTCGACAATCTTTTTGATGCTGCGGTAATTTTCAACCAGTTCGTATTTTTTGGCCTTGTAAAGCTCGATAAAGCGATTCAAATCTACGGACTTTGATCCCGCTTTTTGGTGAACTCCTTCAAAAATGTTCTGGTCATCATCGCCTACGGCAATGACTCGCATATCTTCATTTTCTTCAATCAAGGCTTGAACCAAGGCAAACTGGTGTTCATCCATATCCTGGGCTTCGTCAATAACCAGAACTTTCTTGGTTATCTTGCTGTGTTCGATTTCGCCTTCCTTGATTTTTGCGACTGCCGTTTCTACAGCTGATTTGGCCTTGTCCAGATCGCCCATTGTACCGAGTAAATCAAAGGCATAGGAATGGAATGTCTTGGCTGCCAAAAAAGAGGCTGCGCGACCAATCAACTTATGGAGCTTCTCCTTGAAATCGATGGCTGCACTGCGAGAGAACGTGAGCATCAGCAACTGTTCGTGCTTCACGTCTTCCAAGAGCATCAACGACGCCAACTTATGGACGAGAACGCGAGTCTTTCCGCTTCCCGGACCCGCCGCAACCATGATGTATTGGCTGTTTTTATCTTCGATAATTTGCTTTTGACGTTCCGAAAGAGAATCCACAATTTCATGATACTTTTCGGGCGTAATGTTGTGGTTGATTTCATCCATTCGATTGCCCTTGAAATACTTATTCAAGAACATCTTGTAGTCAAGAGCGAAATAATCGCTTACGAAAGTTTGAGCCTGCTTGCTGTCGCGCACCATCATATTGGCGTATTCACCGACAATGTGGATTTGCTGCATTTTCATCTGGTAGAAATTATTCAGCTTTTCATAGTCATCGACTTTGTATTTAATCAAGTTGTTCTTTTCGATTCGATGAATTTCAAGTGCGTTGTAGAGGACTAGGAATCCGTCTTCCAACTGCAAAGAATTAATCTTGGAAAGATACAGTAGAGACTTTTCAAGTTCCTTGTAAGATACAGGTTCGTTGGCAAATAGAGAAATTTGTTTTTCGTATGCGTTCAACAATTCTTTTTCGGAAAATTGAATTAGGGCTTCTTCACGGGAATTCGTCTTGGCGTCGACATTTGCCTGGTAAAGCTGATCGATAACAAATAGAGCCAATTGCACTCGGCGCTTAAAATCGCTTTCCAAGTTTTGGGGAGAGACTTTCAACTCAATTTTTGTGCCGATGTCCGAGCAGTAGTTCTTTTCAATAAGACCGTTGATCATCCAGAAGAAAAGAATTGTCTTGAAGTCTTTTACATTGGTCTTTTTTATTCCATTCGCTTCGGCTTCTTCATTCAATTCCTTGAGATTGAATACGCTCTTTCCTCCTCTCAATTTTGAAATCAAGAATTTTTCAAGTGCTTCAAAATGCTTTACTACCAGTTTTGACTTGTTTTCTCCATCCCCTTTCTTAATATAAGCGGTCAAATCCTTGGAGTCTGCCAGGATATTTTCTGCTCGTAAAAGCTGGACCGTTTCTTGAACGGCACTGCATTCCAGGCCGAGGACGTCCGCAATGTAATCGATGCGGGACTCTGCTTCATCGCCCTTGCCTTTTGAAACGCTTCGTTCCGAAATCAGAAGGCTAATAATTCGAATGGCGTTTTCTTTCTGCTTTTCGTCAAACATGTTTGATGCGGTAATCTTGCTACGGGCCTCATCCATATTTGAAGCAAGAATGCCTGTGGCGTAAACCCGAGGGCAGTTCTGCTTGCGTTCAATGTAGCCGGCTTCCTCCAAAGCGAGAATTGCTGTTTTCACACGAGTTTCTATGTCGCCATTGGGGTTGTCAAAGCCCGCTTCTCTTGCGATTTCAAGAGGTGAGCGCTTAAGCACGGTCCTGTTCTTTGTGAGGTTCTTGATAGCCTTCCAGACCTGCTGAATTTCGCTCATGCTGAGCTTCGTCTGATTCAGCAGCAAAAAATGCTTGTCCAAATCATTTTCGTTGAAAAGGACATAACACTCTGCCTGCAAACTTTGGTTCCGCCCAGCGCGGCCAGCTTCTTGAACATAATTTTCAAGAGAATCCGAAATTTCGTAATGAACGACAAGCTGTACATCCGATTTGTCAACGCCCATTCCGAATGCAGACGTGGCGACAATAATTTGAACCTTACCGCTAATGAAAGCTTCCTGGTTTTCCACCTTTTCGCGGGCTTCCATTTTGCCGTTAAAAGGTAAAGCCACAAATCCGTCTTTGCTCAGCTTTTCTGCCAGTTCATGGGTTTTCTTGGTCCTGGAAACATAGACAATGGTCGGGCAGTTCTTTGCATCGATCAACGAACGTAAAGTCTTGTATTTTTGTTCGTCGTCTTCTTGATAGATTACGTGATAGGTAAGATTTGCGCGGGTCGCCCTTGTGGCAAAAATCTTTAAATCAAGATCTAGCTTTTTCTTGAAATAATCACAAATGTCCTGCACTACTTTTTGCTTTGCTGTTGCGGTAAAGCAGGAAACGGGAATTTTTCTCATTTTGGACTTTTGCGTCTGGATATTTTTGATGAAATCTCCGATATAGAGATAGTCCACACGGAAATCATGGCCCCAGCTTGAAAAACAGTGGGCTTCGTCGATTACAAAGCGCGCAATCTGCCTAGAGAGCAACAGCTTTTCGATAGTGCGGGATCGTAAAGACTCGGGTGAAATGTACAGCAAGGATGCCATTCCGGACGCTACACGCTTAATGGACTCCGCGCGTTCAATCGGAGCCAGCAAACCGTTGATGGTTACCGCATCCACAATTCCCTTTGAACTCAGGTTATCTACCTGGTCCTTCATCAAGGACTGCAAGGGCGAAATCACGACCGTTAATCCCTTGTAGTTTTCGCCAGCCATCAAGGCCGGCAACTGGAATGTAATGGACTTTCCGCCACCCGTCGGGAAAATGGCCAACAGGGATTCGTTATTGACCGCCGCTGCTGCAGCCTGTTCTTGCAAAGGCTCTCCGTCGTAGGTTCTAAAGCTGTCGTACCCGAAAATCTCTTTCAATTTTTTGCGGACATCCAACTTGCTTTTGCAATAAGCGCATGTGGGCTCATGGCACGGCTTGTTGCGCAAGAAGAAAAGGATGTTCTCGGTGAACGGATAGTTTCGCAATACCCACGCCGGTGTAATGGAACGCTTATCCTGAAGGTTGATCACGGACAACGCATAGGCCAGTTCAATCGGATGTTCTGTCGCGAACGATTCTATTGCTGCGTGTTCGCAAATCAAGCCGACAAATCGATTTTGAATCTGCTTTATAAGGGTCTTGGTGTTGGACCTTGCTAAAAGAAGATTGTTGAAAAATCCTTTGTTTTCTTCTTTCAAGTCGACATAATCAAAGAAGCCCTGAAATTCCTTTGAATCTTTCAACAGCTTGAAATAGATGTCCTTTAATTCGCTATCTAGAGCATTGAACGCGTTCACTTCGTCATGGAACAAATCCCTAGACTTTTTTGCGTCCAGCAAGGGATTGTTCAAAGCGTCGCTCAGGATCTTTTCGTCTTTTAGCAACTTGTGGCTAGGCCGCATGGGGAACATCAGCGGAGAAAGATAGAGTGTGTCGATAACTTTCTTTTTATCCAGCTTCATGAGTTTTAGATACTGAAGGTCGTGATTCAAAATGTTATGACCGCCAACATATTCCGCATCTTTTACAAAATTCAGAAAATCACCCTGACTCGGCGTATGAATAGTCCGATCCAAAGAATCGACAGCACCGAGATCGGCAATCCTCTCGCTGGATGTAGAAACTTCAATATCTAAAAAAACGATGTTCACGATTTTAAAATAAGTTATTTTGGGGAGGCGGATTTAAGCCGCCAAGTAAATTTGTCTAACTCGTCTAGAAATATACTCTAGCGGGGTCAAATATCCAAGCCTTTTTATCGGTTGAGTCGCATTGCTTGTCCTTTTCTTGGGAGAAAACGCAGGGTTAGAAAACAAACAGCCCCCGGGATTCGTTTTCCGGGGATTTTTTGTTGTTTTCAGCCACGAACGGATTTACTTGACGATAATTTATACGCGACAGTAAATCTTACAAGGGAAAGGAATATTCGCATTACTACAAATAATAAGCGGTGTCAGCCTCCCGTTTTTTTGCTCTTTAAAAATTCTTTTTGTGCGTCAATGCTGTACATTAAAACATGATAAGTGTTCCCGTTTGAACCGACTCGCTCGTCAACATAAATTCCACAATTAGAACCTTTCTCTGTAGGTGTATAGGATTCTTTTCCGTCCAAAGAATGTGTTTTTGATAAAAAGCCTTCTTGCGTGAACCAATCTCTAATTTCTTTATACGAGATCTTGTAATGATTCTCTTCATCTCGGGAGAGAATTTTCAATTTAGAGGCAATATTCGAAATAGTTAATGAACTTCCATCCTGTAGATATCGGTTAAATAAATCTTCAGATATTTTAAGGGGAATGCTTTCTTTTTTTTCTTTCAAATGATAAATCGCTTTCGTGGGCATCGTTTTTTTCTGAATTCGTTCATTTGCGATTTCGACGCATTTTTGAATATTTCCAAGAATATACTGTTGCCCTAAACGGTTACATAGAGTTCTCTCCTGCTCAATATTATTGAATGAGCTTACGTATTTGATGAAACCAACTTTTATTCCAAAATCTGTCGGCAGACTTGTTACTCTTTTAGAAGGCGTTTCGACTGGCGAAAGAACGCCATCCATAGTTAGAAAGCCAGCAATATCTTGATAGAGAAAGTGAGACATTCCCTTAGGCAAAAGAGTATTTAATCTTCCGACAATCTTAGAAATTGAAACAGGTTCGTCGAACAACTCGTATTTTTCAGCAAACTCTACAGGAATGGATATCAATCGTTTTTCGCCTCGCCTTGCCAGGCGACATTTCTTGCGAGCAATATCATTTGAAAGATAATCTGCCACAAAGTGTAGACACTTTTGAATTCGCTCCTGGGAAAAAGAATCATTCTCATCCAACGGTTCATCTGTTATTGGGTTAATCCCCAAAGAGAGTTTACGAAGATAGCTTTCGGCGCGTTCCAAAATTTCTAATTCGGTCACCATTATTTCCCTCTATGTTCCGCTTTGCTTTCGATTTCTCGCAGTTCGGCCATGTCCGCTTCATCGGCTTCAACAGCATCCTGCGTTTTGCGGCGTTCGGCAAATGCATCATAAATTTCGGACACGTGAGTTTCCATCTGCTTATTGGAGATATGTCCCTTATCTCGCAAGACATTCTTGTTTTGGAAGTTCAGCAGAGCATCGACATTGTTTCTCCAAAAGTTCAGAGTCAGGTCCTTACGTTCCTTAACTCGTAACTCTGCGGAGTCCAAAAAGAGAACTGTAAGACGATTCAGCGAATCAATCTCGTCGTGCGATAGGTAATTCTTGGCAATGAAAATATCTTGCTTGCGGACCACCGTACCATGCTATGCAGTTAAGCCCATATTCGGTTTTTGCGCATCGGCTCGATCGCATATAATTTCAGCAGCAGTTCTGTTGGCTACGGCATAAAGCAGTTTGTTCTGTGTTTCGGCAAAAAACATTTGGGTTGCCTTGTCTGACGCATCGTAATCGCTACTTAGGGCAAGCAAATCTCGAACCTTCTGATAGAAACGCTTTTCAGAGGCTCTGATATCACGAATGCGCTCAAGAAGTTCATCGAAATAGTCTGGACGTCCATCGGGATTCTTAAGACGATCATCATCAATATCAAATCCCTTAATCATGAACTGTTTAAGGTGTTGATTTGCCCAAATGCGGAATTGGACGCCCCGTTTGCTCCGGACTCTAAAACCGATGGCCAAAATCATGTCCAAAGAGTAAAAAAGGACCTTATAATTCTTACCGTCTTCGGCAGTTGTAAAGTAATACTTTACAACTGAATTTTCATCTAACTCCTTGTCCTGCAAGACATTGGCGATATGTGCACCTACATTTTGCTTTGAGGTGTCAAAAAGTTCTGCAATCTGATTTTGATTCATCCATACATTGCCGTCTTTGGCCATTAAAGCGACTTTCGCCTTGCCATCAAGGGTGTTATAGATGATAATGCTCTGCTCAGCTTTTTCCGCAGAGCCTTTATTTTCGTCTTTTTTCGCCATGTTTAGCCTATATTAATCCGATTTCGCCACAAATTTCCATTCTACCTAAATATAACCCATTCCCGTTGTCATTTATTGTCAAACAGCAATTTATTGCACCGCCGCAACAAAAATATCTTCGGCAGTCTTCATTTCATCGCAAAATTTCGCAAAGTCACTGCATTCGCTTCCTTTGGGAACCGGGAATCCGTAGATTCCGATTTTACCGCCGAAACCGTTCAGAGTGCCGATTTCATGGGCATAACCATTTACGGCGCCATCGGCGTCGGGGAAAGCGAATCCGCCTTTGTTGAACTGGCTGATGTGTAGATAGGTGGTCAGCAGATGCAAATCTTCGCGAGGGATGCTCTTGCTCATTTTTTCTTTATCATTTATGTAAGCGAGCCTCTTATACTTCGCATCCAAAACGAACTTCTGACTATCATTAAAGAAATCGGGATAGCGCGGGTAATAGGAATTGTCGCTGAACAACTGCCATTTGCCGGTTCTTTCCTTATTTTCCGGATGCTCAAATCCATGCCCCTTCAGGATGGTCCACAGGTATTCTTCCCAAAGCCAGGCTCCATCAAAGAGGATGCCGTAAACTTCGTTCTTTTCGTGGTCGAACTTCAACCTTTTGTGCATCAGAATGAACACGCACAGTCGCTGGAGAGCGTTGTATTCCATAAAGTACGGATTTCGAACCGGGGTCCCATTTTTCTGCACGATGCTGTAACGGTCGCGCAGGGAATAGCTGGGGGTCGCTTCGCGGATTTTCGCGACGCAATCCTTGACGTCGTTATCCACCGAAAGAATCGCGGACTGCTTAGTGCTTGCGATGTATTCGATGGTGTGGCGGACCAGTTGGGTGATGCGATTGTCGTAGCTGTATTCGCGAGTCTTGTAAGCGATCTTTCCATTGAACGGAATATTGTAATGGATGTGGCGACTGATGTCGATGGGCCCGTGCACGCGATCGTCGTTCTTTTCTTGCGTCAGGTATTCCTTGTATACGCCGAGCACCACCGCCTTTTTTAGAAAATGCGGGAAAAGATACAGCAAAAAATCAAAAACGGAATCGTCATTCTTGCCGACCTTAAAACCCACCACGTTGATGGAGAAAACCCTCTGCAGCATATAATGCAAAAAGTAATCCACATCATCGGACATCGCAAAACGGGAGCGAATACGAAGTTCCGTATCGTTCGAACCCACAAAGCCCATCACATTCCCAGTTTCAATTTTCGCCTTGTCTAGCGCATCGGCGGAACCGCACAAGTTGCAAATGGGCGAATCGCCGAACCTGTCGCGAACGTCGCCGAGAGCTTGCGGAAAGACAAGCAACTTTGAATTCTGCTTGACGAGATCGCTAATATTATAATTGGCGATGTTCTGCAAATCCTTGAAAGCTGTCGGTAAATCACCATCGCGACAGGCTTCCTTGAAATTTACAGAACAATTATCTACTGTAAAAGCAATCTGCATTAGGCATCGTACTTGGCAAGATTCGTGTAACCGTATGCTGTAGCAAGGTCCTTCAGCTTGCTCTTTGCGTCAGGCAAACCGCGCAGATATTCCTTGACGACACCTTCGATGTGGTATTCCCAAAGCTTTGCGAACGCTTCCGCATTATTGCTTCCGTTGTAGTAGTTTTTCAACTTCAAGAAGTATGCGGGACCGATATCGTATGCGCTGGAGAGCGTTTCAACGCCTTCGATAGCCTTATTCAAGTTTTTCATTCTCGTTTCAGCTTCGTCAGCGATATCAGGAATGCCGTTTTCGGCATCCTTCAACATTTCAACGCGATCTTCGGCCTTGATTTCCATAAAGGCGAATCTGCGACGCATGGCGAAGTACATACTTTCAACGCTGCGATCGATGTCGTTCATGGTACCGATGATATAGACGTTTTCGGGGACGAAGAAATGACCATACTCAGTAGCATTTAATGCTCTGTCAAATTCATTTGCATCATCCTTGCTCTGCATATTCGCATACTGCGTGAGAATAGCACCATCTTTCCCGCGATAGCCAGGATCAATGGAAAAGAATAGTTCGCCAAAGATTTTCGACATTTCGCCGCGATTAATTTCATCGATGATGAAGACGAAAGGCTTTGTAGAAGTATCGTTATTTTCTGTATTTCCTGCTGCATAATCCTTAAGTCCAAAGGATTTTTTCATTTCCTTTACGATAGCCTTTCTGTAGTTGTCAAATCCTTTTTTCGGAGTTCCCGGTAATTCTCGATAGACGTTATAGCACTGAGCCTTGT
>CAVKXR010000090.1:0-8559 GCA_963660275.1 Oscillospiraceae bacterium | reverse complement strand
GTCAAGATGCGGAGAAGCATCGTGAGCGGATAGACGGATGCGTAGGCGACATTTGTCGCTTCGGAACTGGAAAGTCCGTTGGCGAAAGCGAGAGCGGGAGGGTCGGTCATCGAACCGGCAATCATTCCGCAGAGGCTTAGGTAGTTTACCTTGAAGACTAACTTTCCGACGATTCCCGCAATCATCAGCGGGATGAACGTGATGAGCGCAGCCAAGCCCATATAATAGAAACCGTCGCCGTTCAGAAGAACATCGAAGAATCGGATGCCTGCGTTGAGGCCTACACATGTGAGGAAAAGAGTAATGCCCAGTTCGCGGAGCATCAGGTTTGCGCTTGCCGCCATGAAGAAGTTGAGCGGTCCGATTTTCCGCTTGCGCGAAAGAAGGATGGCGACGATCAGCGGTCCGCCGGCAAGTCCGAGCTTCAGCGGCATCGGCATCCCGGGAATGGCGATGGGAATCGATCCGACGATGACGCCGATAAAGATTCCGAGAAATGCGGGTAGAATTTCTGGATGGTTCAGCGCCTTGAGCGAATCTCCCAATTCCTTGGCAACCGCATCGATTCCATCTGTCGGCCCGACGACCAAAAGTTTGTCCGCAAATTTAATCCGCAGATCTAGACGCCCGGTAAACTTAAACTCGCCGCGTACGACACGGCTTACCGTGACACCGTAACGCTCGGGAAATCCAAGCGAACCGATTGTCTTGCCGAGTACTTTCTTGTTGGTCACCAGGATGCTGCGGGTTTCGAGCTTGGAGGCGACTTTTGTAATGGGCGCGTTGAGCTTGGAACCGATGACTTTTTCCATTGTGCGGACCGCTTCGGGCATTCCCACGATATGGACCTTGTCGCCTTCTTCGATGACCGTCTTTCCGTTGGGCGTGAAAATGTTTTCTCCGCGCAAAAGACGCGTGATGATGACGCCGCTAGAAATCAGATCGGGAATTTCCTTGATGGGAATTCCGAAAAGGTTCTTGTTTTCGACGAGAAGGCTTGTGGAAACGATTTCCGAACGGGTTGCGGCGATTTCTGCTGCGTAGTCTTCGCTGGATTTTGCCGGGTTCTGCCTAAAGATTACCCGGATAAGAATCATCACCAAAATGATGCCGATAACGCCGAACGGATAGGCGACCGCGTAACCGATGCCGGTAAGAGACGTGTCCATGCCGGTTGCCGCGAGGGCGGAATTGGCCGCTCCGAGCGATGGCGTATTGGTGACGGCACCGCAGAGCATTCCGATCAGCACGGGAACATTATTGCGCAGGTCTGTCAGGAAGTAGATGCAGAGCGTGACGATAACGCCCATAAGGACGATGCTCGCGGCGAGGATGTTCAAGACAAGTCCGTGTCGCCGAATGGAATCGATAAATCCCGGCCCGACCTGCATTCCGATGGTATAGACGAACAGAATCAGACCGAATTCCTGGATGAAGTGGAGAACGCTCGGATCGATGCGAAGCCCCAGATGTCCTAGAATGATGCCGACGAAAAGCGCACCGGCACCGCCGAGGCTGATTCCCTTGACTTTGATTTTGCCGAGCATCAGGCCGAGAGCCGCCGTCACGGATAAGACGATAACTTGTTCGGCGACCGAAGGCTTTGTGAAGAGATCAATGAGCCATTGCATATTGGTTCCAAATTCTGAGGTGGATTTGAATTCGTTGCGAAATTTACTTTTTCACGCAGCGGACGCTTGCCGCGATGTTCTTGTTGAAATGTTCGTAGGCGATGCTTTCCGTGACGCGGACCATGACTGCACGGGAATCGTCAAAGCTGTCGGAAGTCCAGAAGCTCGCGCTGATGCCTTCGTCGGCGGATTTTCCGTCATAGTAGCGGAAGCCTGCCTTTTGGATGGCGAGACTTTCGATTGTTTGTGCGGCTTCTTCAAAATCCTTTTGCGAGGGGAGCGCCCAGCCGTCCGGGCAGATGCGCGCCGCCGCTTCGTACGGGTAGAGGCTTCCGTACTGCTTGCACTTTTGGATGTCGTCGTTGTAGCAGAAGTTTGATGCCCCGGCGATATCGATTCGGTTCAGGTTTTCCGCAAGCCAAGTCTTTTCTCCGATTTTGACCGTCTTGTATGTCTTTTCCACGCAGGCGAGCGTCTGCTTGTTTTCGTCGTATTGGCAGGTGTAGGATTTTTCGCAAGCGGTGAAAAGCGTTGCTGAAATGGTCATGGCGAGGAGGGGCATAATGCGAAACGTCATAAATAGAACTCCGTTTAGATTTATAAAAGATAGAACGCTCTTTTTCTTTTGACTAATAATTTTCATCTATTGAATTTATCATTTTTAGTGATTAGATGAGAAAAATTTAATTGTTTGCCGTGATGATGAAACGATAAAAATTTATAATTGGACTATGGAACTCACGCAACTAAGATATTTTCTGGAAGTCGCCCGGACAGAGCACATGACGCAAAGCGCTAGGAACCTGTGCATTGTCCAGCCTGCCTTGACCCAGTCGATCCACAAGCTCGAAGACGAATTGGGAATTTCCTTGTTCAGGAACCAGGGAAGAAATATCAGGCTCACGGAAAACGGTCGCTTTTTTTATGAAAAACTTCGACCGGTTTATGAGGAACTGATGGCGCTTCCGCAACTATTGCGCGATAGCGCGGATAAGCAAAACAACAATGTCACGTTAAATGTTCTCGCCGCTTCGACTCTGATTACCCAAGCGATCATTGAATACAAACAAAATAATCATGACTTGAACATTGATTTAATCCAGAACGAAGAGACGAAAATTTTCGACATTTGTGTGCGGACCTATGCGGCTTACAAACCGGAACTCGACAGCATCGAAAGCGACGATACGTTTATTTCTTCGGAAAGGATTTTTTTAGCGGTTCCCAATACGGTGCAGTATAAAAAGCAAAGTAAAATTTCCCTGTTTGACGTGAAGGAAAAATTTATCGGGCTTTACGGTTCCAAGCAATACCGGAAAATTTGCAATGAACTCTGCGAAAGCATCGGCTTTAAAACGAATGTGACTTTTGAAAGCGACAATGTTTTGGCGGTCAAGGAAGCGATTGCCGCGGGAATCGGCGTCGGCTTTTGGCCCGAGATTTCCTGGGGAAAGATGGATCACAAGAAAATTCGTCTCCTTGAAATCACCGATGCGAATTTTAAGCGCGACATCGTCATTTCTTTGCGGAGAAATAAACAGGACAATACAAATACGGAAGCGTTTTATCGTTTCTTGACGCATTACATCAAGTGCCGCCGTCGAAAATCGCTATGATTCATTGGAATGTTAAATCTATCGTTTTAAATGATTGATTTATCATTTTTAATAATTATATATTCAAAAATGATAGATTCGCGAAAAATAAAGTATTAGTCGAAAAACAAGGGGGCTTCTATCTTTGGCGTCGGAAAATACAACAGATAGGAGTTTTCCATGAAGAAGTTTTTTCTTTTTGCGATTCTTGTGATGCTTCTTGCCGCTTGCGATGATTCTCACCAATGCAAGTTTGACGAAGAAAACCAGGTGTTGCGTTGTTCGGAAAAAAACTATCGCACCGTTTCGATTTTAGGAAAAAACTGGATGGCGGAAAATTCCCACTTCTTTACGGATTTCAGCTACTGCTACCAGAACGATTTCAAGATGTGTGAAAATTATGGGCGTCTTTATAATTGGGAATCTTCCAAGAAGGCGTGCCCTTCGGGGTGGCGCATCCCGACAAAGGCGGAATTTGAAGAGCTCCTGCAATATGGGGAATTTGAAAAGTTGGAAACGCTCAATGCGGGATTCCGTTACTATGAAGATTATTATGTCGATGAAGGAAAGGCTGCGCGCTTTTGGACCAGTGACGAATATGACGGAATACGAGCCTATGTGATTCGTGTCGATGGTGACGAAATCGTTGCGGAACATTTCAACAAGACAATCTCCGCTTCCGTTCGCTGCATCCAGGAATAGCGTAAAGGTCTTTCATGGGAATCGGAATCGACATTGCGAGCATTTATTCGGGATATGCGCGGATTCTTATCGTTGTTAGTTTGTTTGTAACGATGGCTTTCGCTCTGCTTTGCCGGGTGTTGGTTTCTCGGAATCAAAAGGCTGATGCTTCCAAGGCGGCGGATTCCTTGAAAGGTGATGACGGGGACTTGCTTTGCGAAGAAAAGATGGTTGCGGTATTTGCCGCGTCGCTTGCATCTGCGGGGGCGACCAGTTCGCTTTCAGAATCGAGCGTTCGATATCTTTGCGCACGTTTTGGAATTTCTGCGGAAATCATCGGGTTCCCGAAACATGTCCAGCTGAGCGTTTCCGGCAAAAAACTTTCCGAGCATTATACGATTACCCAAAAACTGCTCCCGAATCCTCTGGATTTTCATCGGATTATTCTCTTGCATCGTTTGGCAAAGGAAACGCTAAAAGAAATGTATTCGCCTGAAACTTTCTGGAATAAGTATCAGGAAATTTTGCAGGAAAAAAGGCTTTCTCCCAATTTGGTTCTCGTCTTGACGGGATTTGCAAACGCTTCGTTCTGCAGACTTTTTAACGGGGACTGGATCTCGATGGGAATTGTCTTTGTGGCGACGGTTTGCGGCTTTTACCTGAAAAACGCTTTGCATGGAAAGTTTCAAATCGACATGCGCCTTGCGACGATTTTTTCTGCCTTTATTTCGACGGTCATCGGGTGCGCGGGTTATGCGTTCCAGCTGGGAGATACTCCCGATATCGCGCTTGCGACCAGCATTCTTTATTTGGTTCCGGGCATTCCCTATATCAATGCGCTGAGCGATCTGTTGAACGGAGCTTTTCTGAGCTGCATCCGTCATGCGTTCAATGCGACGATACTAACGATTTGCCTTTCCATTGGGTTTTGTCTAGGACTGATTTCTACAAACCTCCACTTTTTCTGATATGCTTTTAGTTACCCTTGTTCAAGACGGAATTTTCGCTTCGATTGCCGCGATAGGATTTGGCAGCATCAGCAATGTTCCAAAAAGAATTTTTGCCGGATGCGGAATCGTGGCGGCGATTGGCCATGTGACGCGTTTTGTGCTGATGAATTTGTTCGGAATCCATATTATCTGGGCGAGCCTTGTCGCGGGACTTGCGATTGGATGGGCGGCGATTCTGTTCAGGAGAATCTGGAAATGCCCGTGCGAAATGCTCGCATTCCCTGCGCTGCTTCCGATGATTCCCGGAATGTACGCGTATCGTTCCGTCCAGTCGCTGCTCCTCTGTTTTAAAACGCCGAGCGATGATCTTTTTGAACATTACATCCATATCTTTACTTATAACTTTATGGTTTGCGTGCTCGCTATCTTGATGATGGTTTTCGGGCTGACTTTTGTCATCCATCTGCAGAGGAAGCGGACGATTTTTCAAAAGTGGAAAAGGCGGGTCTCTCCGCTCCGAGGAAAATCGTAATGAATTTGTATTGTCTATGCATTAAATTATATATGCGCATAAATGCATTGTTTTGCTATTTTAGGGCTACCGTCTTGAATGACGGCGCACTTTCGAATCCATTGGAAGTAGCGATGATATAACAAGGAGTCGATATGACAACAAATACAAAAGCCCATTTTGATGTCGTGGGGAGCTTTTTACGCCCGGAGAGTCTGAAACAGGCTCGGGCTTCCTTTGAAAAGGGAGAACTTTCGGAAGAAAAGTTCGACGAAATCAAGAAGGATGCGATTCGAAATCTCGTCGAAAAGCAGAAAAAAATCGGGCTTCCCTATATCACAGACGGGGAATACAACCGCAAGTTTTGGCACCTGGACTTTTTCTGGGGATTTGGCGGCGTCGAGCACAAGAAGGAAGGCGGTGGAGTTCCGTTCAACGGTGAAATCGCTGACTTGGAAGATGTCTATATCACGGGAAAAGTTTTTGCCAAGGCGCATCCGTTTGTAGAGAGCTACAAGTTTGTCAAAAGCCTCGAAAGCGATGGTTTCGAAGCGAAGCAGACGATTCCCGCTCCTGCGCAGTTCTTGCAGCAGCTCAACATCCCGAAAAATTTTGAAGCGACGCGTAAAATTTATCCGTCAAACGATGAACTGATCGAGGATATCGCCAAGGCGTATCGCGAAGTCATGAAGCAGCTTTATGATGCGGGTTGCCGTACGCTCCAGTTCGATGACTGCACATGGGGCGCAATCGTCGGAAATGCCGGTGCGCAGCGTTACGAAAAGCTCGGAAGTGCGGAACAGGTCAAGGAAATGCTTTTGTGCGTGAACAATCTTGCGTTGGAAGGCAAGCCTGCCGATTTGACCGTGAACACGCACATTTGCCGTGGAAACTACCATTCGACATTCTTTGCTAGCGGTCCATACGATTCCGTCGCGGACTATGTCTTTGCCAAGGAAAATGTAAACAGGCTTTATCTGGAATACGATGACGAGCGTTCTGGCGGATTTGCTCCGCTGGCGAAGGTTAGTTCGGACAAAAAGGTTGTGCTCGGACTTATCACCACGAAGCGCCCGCAGCTTGAAGATAAAAATGCCGTAATCGCTCGAATCCATGAAGCGTCAAAGTACATTCCGCTAGAACGTCTCTACTTGAGTCCGCAATGCGGTTTCGCTTCTTGCGAAATCGGAAACAAGCTTACCGAGGAAGAAGAATTCAAGAAAATCGCCTTGGTGAAGGAAATCGCGGAAGAAGTGTGGGGTAAGTAATTTTTTTTTTTTTTAATTTCCCATGATACAAGAGGCTCGTGGCATTTTTATGCTGCGAGCCTTTTTTCAAAAGCTATCATTGTTTCAAAACGAGGATAAGATGAATTTTTATAAAATAGGAATTGTCTCTGCTCTTTCTGCGTTGCTTCTCGGTTGTTCCGATGAGCAGAAAACGAAATCGATCATCGTGTATTTTTCTCAAACGGGAACGACAAAAATTGTCGCTAGCGAAATACGGAAAAATACCGGGGCGGATATAGCGGAACTTGTGCTGGAAAATCCATACCCTTCGACATACGACAGTACGATTCAGCGCGTCAAGCAGGAGCGGGAAGCGAAGCGATGGCCGGAGCTTTTCCTGGCAAAAATGAATCTGACAAAATACGATACCGTGTACCTCGGCTATCCGATTATGTTCGGAACTTTTGCGCCGCCGATCTATACATTTCTGGATTCGAATGACGTGAACGGAAAAGTTGTCGTCCCGTTTTGCACGTATGGAAGCGGAGGCTTGAAGAATAGCGCAAAGGAATTGAAAAGCCTTCTGCCGGGAACAACGGTGTTGAAGCCTTATGGAATTGCGCACAAACGAATTTCAAAAGCTCCGGAAGAAGTTCGCCTTTTTCTGCAAGCGCTTTCTGCAAAAGAGGAGGAAATGGTCGGTGCGTATTCGGAATCGCGAGCTTTGACGCATGAGGATTCAACTGTATTTGCCGAGGCGACTGCGGATTACGCTTACCTGCATCTTTCGCCGAAGAGCGTAAAGTCCCAAGTCGTCGCCGGGACAAATTATGTCTTTCTGTGCGAGATGAAAGGCCCGGACGGAATCCTTGCCGAAGCTCGTGTTCTAATCTTTGAACCGCTTCCCGGGCAGGGTTTACCGGAAATGATTCGCGTCGATCGCTAGCGGGCTTCTTTCCGCTTGGGACTGTATTTTGCCCAGATGGTTCCCTGCTTCATTTGTCTGCAACTTGTAAGTTCCAGCTGGATGGGGCTTGCGGAATTGGAAAGTCCGTCGAAAAGGTTTGGTTCGCCCGTTCTGCCGTCGATTCCCGGAGCGATCATCACGCTGATTTCATCGAGGAGATTCGCCGAGAGAAACGCTCCGTTGATGCGCCCGCCTCCGACGACGGCGAGTCTTTTGACGTTAAATTTTTCGTCGAGAATTTCGACGGCCCGTGCGAGGTCGATGCGTTCCTTGCCGCAGACGATGTAGGAATATCCGATGCTTTCGAGGTATTTCAGGTAGGCGGAAGAGACCTGTTCGCTCAGAAGGCAGAGCCTGTTTTCCGAAGCGTTTGCGGGATAGGTGAAGGTTCCCTTTGTATCGACGAAAATCTGGTATCCGCCTTCCCTTGCCTTGTAAAAACATTCCTTGGCGATGGGAAAATCGTTTGGTGCGAAATCTTCGGCTTGGGCGTAGTGCATTTTGACCGTTGTCCGCCCTTCGAGCGTGCTGTCGCATTCCAGGCTGTCGAGGGCTTCGTAATAATCGTCGGTTCCGATTTTTTCTGTCATGGAACAGTCGATGCGTCCGTCGAGGGACATCATCATGTGGCAAATAATTTTTGGCTTCATACCAGGAAAGTTAAATAAAAAATTCTATCGTTGAAAACGCAAACAGACAGGTGCCACGATGAAAAAAGCCTTGATCGCTCTTGCTTTTGGTCCTTTTGGCCTAGGCATTGCGGAATACGTAATGATGGGCATTCTTCCTTTTGTCGCCGGGGATTTTCGGGTCAGCATTCCGCAGGCGGGACACTTGATTTCCGCATATGCGCTTGGCGTCTGTGCCGGTGCGCCGATTGTCGCCGTGTTTGCGCGAAAGTGGCCGCTGAAACGCATTCTGTATCTGCTTGTCCTTGTGATGATTCTAGCGTCTTTTGCGATGGCCCTGTGTACGCGTTTTGAATGGATGCTCGT
>CAVKXR010000089.1:0-8580 GCA_963660275.1 Oscillospiraceae bacterium | reverse complement strand
AACCGGATATGTCGAAGCATCAGGAAAAACCTTTTTATCGGAATAATCGATCAACTGATTCAATGAATATCGATTTAATATAAAACGCCTCAAAGCTTTTCCATAACTAGCAGACAAAAAACGATTTGGCGTGATATAAGACAAGATGCCGTTATCTTTTATTATACCCAATCCTTTTTCAAAAAAGTAAACATATAAATCCACAGGACCTTTCGCCGTTTCATAATTTTCTTTCAAAAAATCATACTCTTTTTCATGATAACTTTTCTTTAAATCCAAAGCGCTCACATACGGCGGATTGCCGATAACGACATCGAAACCTCCTTTCGCAAAGACTTCGGGAAATTCCTTTTTCCAGTCAAACGCCTTTTCGGGAGCTGCATTCGCATCGTCTATCAGGCTGTTTCCGCATTTCACATTGCCGTTCAGATTGCTCAGCTTACGCCCGGGCCTTGCCGTATGCAACCACAGGCTGAGCTTTGCAATTTCTACGGATTCGTCGTTGATATCGACGCCGTAAATGTTCTTTTCAAGAATGGAACTTTCCATGTCCGAAAGCGCCATCTGGACATCGTCGCCGTTTTCAAAAAGAGCCGCCTTGGCCGCATCGATTTTCCCGTGTTCTTCCTTTAGGAACTGAACCGCCGCATTCAAAAACGCTCCGCTGCCACAAGCGGGATCGACAATCGAAAGTTCCAAAAGCCACCGGCGATAGGCATCGAACTTTTCAATCCATCTCTTGCGAACGTCCGAGCGCAAGGCTTTTTCCCGCGAACGGAAAATTTCTTCATCCCAATCGATTCCGAGTTCCCGTTTTTTGTTTTCGCACAAAACGCCGACTGTATTTTCCACGATATACTTCGTGATGTAGGCGGGCGTGTAGAACACGCCGTCCTTTTTGCGCTTCGACGTTCTTTTTTCGGCAATGCCGTTCAGCTCGTTCTGGATTTCCTCGATTTCGCTCAGCGAATGTTCAAAGATATGCCCCAGAATATCCACGCTGACTTCGCTTTCAAAATCGTATGCGCTGAGAATCTTCGTATGGCGTTCCAAAAGATCGTCGTCGATTTTCAGGCCGTCCAGAAGCTCGTCCGGTTTAAAGAGTCCCCCGTTATAAGCCGAAATTTCAAAGTCCTTGCCCCGATGCCCGACATCAATCCAGTGAAAATATGTCTGAAAACGTTCATACAAAGAGACGCCCATCGACAGATCGCGCAGCTGGTGAACGTCGTCGATAATCCGCAAGGTCATGTTCACAGGAATCAGCCCGCGGTCTTCCGCAAAAAAGATGAACAGCAGACGGTCCAAAAGTTTCTGGGTCTTTCGGAAAAGGACAAGCTTGTCTGCGGCATTTCCATTTCGTTTCAGGATGTCTTCAAAAAGTTCGCGTTTAAACGCCGAGTAGTCCCGGTAAAGTTTTTCCGTAATGGATTTTTCTTCGCTTCGGCTTTCTTCCTTGATTTTCAAAGGAATTCCGGCAAGAATATTTTCGTAGGCGAGAATCAAGTAGAGCTTGCGAAAACCCTCTTCCGTCAACTGGAAAAGATCGAACTCCTCGCATTCCGTCGCATCGTCGATATAAAACCGCAGCCTTTCGAAATTGCTGATGACGACATATCTCGCCCCGGAATGATTGTTCTTGTAGCCAAAAGCCTGCGCTTCTACCGTCCGCAAGTCCCTCGTCTTGTGATCCTTGAGTTCGATAATCCCTATCGCCTTGCCGTCGATCAAAATGGCTCCGTCCGCTTTTCTGGAATCGGTCTCGTTTTTCCATTCCGTCTTCAGATTGAAACCGGGCGTCGGATTAATCGCATAGCCCAGGCAATCCACGAACAGTTCCCGCAAGAATCCTTCCTGGTAGGCTTCTTCCTTGCTCTCCCGGATATTTTTCTGTCTATCGACATCCAGAAAATTTTTACGAAAACGCGCATAACGCTCCGAGACATCGGGCAAGTTTTTCAGATACTTCGCAACAATATTTTTTTGAAACATCGGCATAAAGGAAATTTTAGTTATTCGATAAGACTTGTGCGAATCTTTCAAACAAAGCGGAACTCGATTTGACATATTTTTTTACATTTCCCGCCATGGACTTTTCCAAGATTTTAGAAAGGGCGAAAGCCTTTGCCGAAGAAGCCGGCGCGAAGGCTCTCCAGATGCAGCGGCATCTCGAAAGCATCCGCTTCAAGAATCCGAAGGATGTCGTCACGTCCGCGGATATCGAAAGCGAGCGCATCATCGTTTCGCACATCCGGGAAGAATTCCCGGAACATTCCATCCGCACCGAAGAAGCGGGCCACGTCAAGGAAGGTTCCCGCTTCGAATGGATAATCGACCCGGTTGACGGCACGGTAAACTTCAGCCGCGGCATTCCCCTGTGGGGCGTTTCCGTCGCACTGGTCGAGCATACGGAAAACGGAGTGGAACCTGTTGTCGCCGCCATCAGCCTCCCCGGCCTCGGAAAAACTTTCACCGCCTACAAAAACGGCGGAGCTTTCGCAAACGGCAAGCGCATCCACGTCAGCGAAACGCGCGACCTCTCCAAGGCAATCGTTTCAAACGGGGATTTCAATGTCGGAAACTGGGAAAGCGTCAATGCGCAAAACCTGGAGAACTTCCAACGCGAAGCGGAAAACTGCACACGGGTCAAATGCTACGGCAGCGCAGTCGTCGAAGGGACGCTTACGGCGCAAGGCTCGCTCGACGCGTTCGTGATGACGATGAGCTACCCGTGGGACATCGCCGGAATAGCTTTGATCGTCAGGGAAGCGGGCGGTTCCGTCTCGGAACTTTCCGGAAGCCCGGTCCGCTTTGTCGATAACGAACAGGTCCTGTTCTCCAACGGAATTTTACACAACCAAATCATTCAAATGTTAAAGTGAGGAAATCATGGAAAGAGAAACCTTCAAATCCCGGATGGGATTCCTTCTCGTCTCGGCGGGCTGCGCAGTCGGCATCGGAAACGTCTGGAAGTTCCCGTTTCTCGTCGGACAGAACGGCGGTGGATTTTTCGTTCTCTTCTACCTGATATTCCTCGTTTTGATGGGGGCACCGGTTCTCACGATGGAACTCGCCGTCGGTCGCGCTTCGCGCAGGACAGCCGTTTCCGGCTACAAGGCTCTCGAACCCAAGGGCAGCAAGTGGCATCTGCACGGCTACTTCTGCTTCCTCGGATGTCTCCTCCTGATGATGTATTACACGACAGTTTCGGGGTGGATGCTCAACTACTTCTGCAAATTTTCTTTCGGCGCATTTTCGGGCGTTGCCGCAAACGAAGTCGGAGGCGTTTTCAGCACCATGCTCGGAAGCCCGGCGCAGATGCTCCTCGGCATGGCGATAACGGTTCTCTTCGGATTCCTCGTCAACAGCTTTGGCATCCAGAAAGGTCTCGAAAACGTTTCCAAGTTCATGATGATAGGGCTTCTATTCCTAATCGTCGCGCTCGCTCTGCACAGCCTAATCCTGCCAAACGCAATGGAAGGCGTCAAGTTCTATCTACTCCCGAGCCTTGAAAACGTCGAACGGCAAGGTCTCGGACATGTCATTACCGCTGCGATGAACCAGGCATTCTTCACGCTCTCTCTCGGCGTCGGCGCCATGGAAATTTTCGGTTCCTACACTTCCGACAAATATACGCTCGGCGGCGAAGCGATTCGCATCTGCATTCTCGACACGATCGTCGCCATCGCAGCGGGCCTCATCATCATCCCGGCCTGCTTTTCCTACGGCGTCGAACCGGATGCGGGCCCGAGCCTCATCTTCCTCACGCTCCCCCACGTATTCCTTGACATGCCGGGCGGACGCTTCTGGGGCGCAGCCTTCTTCCTCTTCATGACATTTGCAAGTTTTTCTACCGTCCTCGCCGTCTTCGAGAACCTGCTTTCGGGATGCATCGACGAGTTCCGCTGGACCCGCAACAAGGCCACCCTTGTCTGCCTCGCGGTCGTCCTCGTTTTCTCGGTTCCCTGCGCTCTCGGATACAACCTCTGGAGCGGCTTGCACATCATCGGCAACAAGGACGTTCTCGATTCCGAAGACTTCATCGTTTCGAACTTTTTGCTCCCGCTGGGTTCCCTTGTCTATCTCCTCTTCTGCGTGAGCAAATGGGGCTGGGGTTTCGACAACTATCTCGCTGAAGCGAACAAGGGCGAAGGATTCAAGATTCCGCGCTGGTTCAAGAACTATTTCCGTTTTGTGCTTCCCGTCCTCTTCCTCATCATTTTCATCGAAGGCCTTTTCTAAAATTTTCAAAACGATTTATATTTGAATTATGCTATTCAAAACCTTGATTGTCGATGACGAACCTCTGGCCCGGATGCGGATGCGGAGACTTCTCGAATCCTATTCCGACCTGGTGACCATCGTAGGCGAAGCCAGCACGGGAAGCGAAGCCGTGACGCAAATCCGCTCGCTCCACCCGGACCTTGTCTTTCTCGATATCCAGATGCCCGACAAGAACGGCTTCGACGTTCTCAAGGAAATCGACAGCGAGGAAGATCCGCTAGTAGTCTTCACCACGGCTTACGACGAATACGCACTCAAGGCTTTCGCCGAGGATACCGTCGATTACCTGCTGAAGCCCATCGAGGACGAGCGGCTTGCCGTATGCATGGACAAGGTTCGCCGTTTGGGCAAGTTTCTCAGCGAAGACGCGGAATCCGAAGTTTCCGTAGAAAAGCTCCAGTCGAGAAATTCCGAGAGCCACGAGCCTTATCTTCGGCGAATCCAGGCAAAGATCGGGGAACGGACCATCCTCATCCCGCTCGAAAACGTTTTCCGTTTCCAAAGCGAAGAAAAATACACGACGGTCTATGCTTCAAACGGCAAATTTATCATCAGCACGCCGCTGATCGATCTGGAAAAACGCCTTGACCCTGCGCAATTCGTCCGCGTCCACCGCGCCCATCTCATCGCAATCGACGCCATCGCGGAATACCAGCGTCTGGTAAACGGGCATTTCTGCATCAAGCTGCACGACAAGGACCGCACAGTCATCCCCGTCAGCCGAAACTTCGTCAGCAAGCTGCATTCGCTGTAATCAGAGCTAAGCTCCGAGAACTTAGAGCTTAGAATCGCAGACGTCTAAGCTCTTGGGAAGCGGTATAAGGGACATGGGATGCGGGAACTCAAAGCGAACTGTTTCCGTGCACTGTCATTCCCCGGATTTTCTTTCCTATGTCATCTCCCGGCTCGCTATGATGTCATTCCCCGGCGTTCCTTTCCTATGTCATTCCCGTGCTCTGACACGGGAATCTCATTTCAGAGATTATCGGGGCAAGCCCGATAAAGACAATTGCCGAGCTAAGTCCGACAATGACAGTTAAACGTGCGATTTTCCGTCCGCTGACATTCCCTAGATTTTATCTCTTCTGTCATTCCCCGGCTTGTCCGCCGCGGCGGACGCAGACCGGGGAATCCCTTTTCGTTGCAATGTCATTCCCCGGCTTGACCGGGGAATCCCTTGTGAGGGGATTATCGGATCAAGCCCGATAATGACAGTTGCCGGTTCAAGCCCGGAGATTACAGTTCTTTCAGCACGACCCGGCCTTCCTTCCGCGTCGCCTTCATGTCGATAACCCGCTGGTTTTCGGAACCCCGGAACTTGAGCATCAGATTTTTCTGCCCGATGACAAACGGCCCATCGACCAGCACGTCGATTGAATCCAGGATCTCGTCCGTCACGTCAAAATGCCTTTTCCCGCCTGGCACCAGATCCCTGTCATAGACATATCCCGAATACATCCAGATATTTCTCGCAGGAAGTTCCTCGCGAATTCTCCGAACGAGCTTCACCAGTTCCCGCTGGTTGGATTCTTCGAAAGGTTCGCCACCCAGAATGGAAATTCCCTCGTAAAAATCCTTGGCGAGTTCCGCAAGAATTCCGTTTTCCATTTCCCTGTCGTAAGGAACTCCGAAACCGAAGTCCCACGTCTGCGCGTTAAAGCAGCCGCTGCAGTGAATCGTGCAGCCGGAAACGAAGAGCGAAACCCGGATACCCGTTCCGTTCGCACAGTCCGCCTTGTAAATCTGGCCTATGTTCATCCTGCGTCCTAAGATTCAAAGGGTTTAGTGGTTCGCCGCGTTGGAATTCAGGCTTTCCGAACCGGCATTTCGAATTTCCCCGACACCGATATGCAAGACCCGATCGGCGATTTCGGCAGTCCGCCCCTGGTTCCAGTATTGCGTCCCGATATAGCCGCACGTTCTGCGCGCCACGTGCATCTTCGCCTGTTCCCGGTTTCCGCATTTCGGGCACTCCCACACGAGCTTCCCCGTCGAATCCTTTACCACGCGAATCTCGCCCGTATAGCCGCACATATCGCAAAGGTCGGACTTCGTATTCAGTTCCGCGTAGAGAATCGTGTTGTAGATGTGCCGGATAATCGAAAGCACCGCCGGCAGGTTGTCCTGCATGTTCGGGACTTCCACGTAGCTGATAGCCCCGCCCGGAGAAAGTCTCTGGAATTCCGCTTCCTTCGAAAGCTTGTCAAAGGCGTCGATTTCTTCCGTCACGTGAATGTGATAGCTGTTCGTAATGTAGTTCTTGTCGGTGACATGCGGAATCTTGCCAAAACGCTTCTGGAGAGTCTTCGCGAACTTGTAGGTCGTACTTTCAAGCGGAGTCCCATAGACGGAATAGTCGATGTTCTCCGCCTTTTTCCACGCCGAGCAGGAATCGTTCAAAAGCTGCATCACCTTGAGCCCGAAGGTCTCCCCGACCGCGCTCGTATGCGAGACGCCCTTCATGTAATAGACGCATTCCGCAAGCCCCGCATATCCGAGGGAAAGCGTCGAATAGCCGTCATAGAGCAGCCTGTCGATGACTTCGCCCGGCTTGAGACGCGCGAGCGCGCCGTCCTGCCAGAGAATCGGCGCGACATCCGACGGCGTCCCGAGCAGGCGTTCATGCCGCAGCCGCAAGGCCCGGTGGCAAAGTTCCAGGCGTTCCTCCATGATATTCCAGAACTTCTGTTCGTCCCCGCCCGAAGAACACGCCGCATCGACCAGATTGATGGTCACGACGCCCTGGTTAAAGCGTCCATAATACTTGTGCACGCCTTCCACGTAATTTTTCGCGTTTCCCAGGTTTCCCTTGCCCGCATCGGTAAAGCGGTCCGGCGTAAGGAACGAACGGCAACCCATGCACGGATAGCAGTCGCCCTTGAGCGAAAGCGCCATCTTCTCCGAAATGTAGTCGGGGACCATCCGCTTCGCCGTGCATTCCGCGGCGAGCTTCGTCAGGTAAAAATACCGGGAACCCTCATCCAGGTTGTCTTCCTGCAGCACGTAGATGAGCTTCGGAAACGCCGGCGTGATATAGAACCCGCGATTGTCCTTGACGCCGAGGATCCTCTGGCGGAGCATCACCTCGATAATCAGGGCGAGATCGTCCCGAATCTGTCCTTCGGGAACCTCGTGCAGATATAGGAACACGGTCACGAACGGAGCCTGGCCATTCGTCGATTGGAGAGTGATCAGCTGATACTGAATCGTCTGGCAGCCGGATTCCACTTCGCGGCGAACCTCGTCCTCGACGATTTTCTTCAGCTTGTCCTCTTCGACTTCGACGCCGGCAAGCGTAAATTCCGACTTGAGACGTTTCGCGATTTTCTTCCGGCTGATATCGACATACTTCGCGAGGTGAGACATCGTAATCGTCTGCCCGCCATACTGGCTCGAAGCGACCTGCGCCACGATCTGCGAAGCGACCGTGCACGCCGTATTGAAGCTTTTCGGCGAATCGATATGGGTTCCGCTGATGCATGTCCCGTTGTCGAGCATGTCGCCGAGATTCACGAGGCAGCAGTTGTGCATGTGCTGCGCAAAGTAGTCCGCATCGTGAAAATGGATGATCCCGTCGCGGTGGGCGGCGACCACGTCTTCCGGGAGCAGGTAGCGTCCCGTATAGTAGCGGCTCCATTCCCCCGCCATGTAGTCGCGCTGGACAGAAAGGACCGTCGGATTCTTGTTCGAGTTTTCCTGCTTGACCTCTTCGTTGTCGCGCTCCACGATTCCCGAAATCTTCTGGTCGATGTTGCTCATCTTGCGAAGTTCGTTGTGCTTGTAGCGATACGTAATGTAAAGGCGCGCCACGTTGAACTTGCCCGTCGCCATCAGGGAATTTTCGACCTTGTCCTGGATTTCTTCCACCGAAAGATCGCGGCTCGCGTTTCGAGCGTCCTTTTCAATACCCGCAACGACTTCCGCAATCTGTTCCTCGGAGAGCCGCTCCGAAAGGATTCCCTCTTCCGCATTCGCCTTCCGAATCGCGTTCGCAATTTTTTCGCCATCAAAAGCCACGCGTTCCCCAGAACGCTTCATAATGTAGATCTGGGGAGCTTCGTCCATGTTGCCGTCTAGAGATTCGTCATAAATTGTCATATACCAACACCTCAATTTAAACTTCGATGTATCAATTTATCAAAATCAAGTGCCACCCCTCGACCTCGGGAGCCGGTTCATTTCATTTTCCCGAACCCTTGGCGAAATTCTTTAAATTTCGATGGCAACTGTCAAATTTTGCGAAATTTCGCCACTTTTTCAAAAATCCGAGAATTAAAATCTTATTAGATGATTGAG
>CAVKXR010000088.1:0-8609 GCA_963660275.1 Oscillospiraceae bacterium | reverse complement strand
AAGTTAATTTGTTTGGGGCGAGTGCGAAAAGGGAATTTGAAAATTCAGGACTTTGCCGAGAATCTGGCTCTTAGGAATATATCCGCTGTTTCGGGAGTCCTCGCAGCGGTTGCCTTTTAGGCAGATGAGATAGTAGGCGTTTTCGGGAGACTTGAAAAAGGAAACTTCGGAGGAATCGGTAACCGTGAAAAGCTTTCGTTCAAAATGGACGCTTTTGGCTCCGGGATCTTCGCGGTTGATTTGCAGGGTGATTAAAAAATATTCCTGCCAGTGTAATCCGTGAACTTCCCGAACGCTGACCGGCCTTCCGAAGAGGTGCGCACTGCCGACACGGGAAATCGGGAGCGAATCCTCTCCGCGGAAAAGTTTAGCTTGTACGTAATAGTGGCTGAATCCGAATTCCTTGCGCAAAAAATTGGACGCGTAATCGAATGAGATGTCGTTTAGGTTTGAAAAAATAATGGAATCGCTTTTTCGGGGAATATAGAATTCGCGCGGAGCGAGTACTTCCGATTCGTCTTCCCAGAAGTAATCGGTGCCTTTGGTCTGGATTTTTCCATCGGGAAAAACTCTTATCGAATCTCCCGGAAGTCCGAATACCGCTCGAAGCGCAGGACCTTTGCCGGGAAAATCCGTGAGAACGATGTCCCCGCGATTTAATTTATCTGTACAAAGGGAAAGCTTGCACAGCCAGACGATTTTCCTTGCGGGAATCTGCGGCTCCAGGGAATTTTCGGCGATGCGTATCGGTTCTAGCGCATAGAATCGTATGAGCAGGCTCGAAACGAAAATGCCGACGAGAAAAATTCCGAGAATGAGGTTCCATTCGCGGGAACTCGCCCGGAGAAGTTTCCGGTTGCGCGACCGTAGGGACACCGCTAATCCTTGCCGTCGGAAGGCTTTCCCGCATCGGAAAGGGACAGGACGGCGAGAAAGGCTTTTTGCGGAACTTCGACGGTCCCGATGCTCTTCATGCGCTTCTTGCCTTCTTTCTGCTTTTCGAGCAGCTTGCGCTTGCGGGTGATGTCGCCGCCGTAGCATTTAGCGAGAACGTCTTTCCGGACCGCCTTGACCGTGCTGCGGCTGATGATCTTTCCGCCGATGGCTCCTTGGATGGCGACATCGAATTGCTGCCGCGGGATGAGATCCTTGAGGCGCACGCAGATGGCGTTGGCGTATTGGGCGGACTTTTCCCGGTGGATGATCACGGAGAAGGCATCGACCGGTTCGCCGTTTAGGAGAATGTCCAGCTTGACCAGGTTGTTCGGACGGTAGCCCGCCGGTGTGTAATCCAATCCGCCGTAGCCGCGACTGATGGATTTCAGCCTGTCGTAAAAGTCGAACATGATTTCGGCGAGTGGCAGGTCATATTTGAGGATGACTTTCGTCTCGTCGATGTATTCCATGTTTTCGAATTCGCCGCGCTTTTCTTCGCAGAGCTTCATCAGTCCGCCGACAAAATCCTTTGGCGTGAAAATCTGCGCCTTGACGTATGGTTCCTCGATGCGCTCGTAGCGGGAAGCGTCTGGCAGTTTGGACGGGCTGGAAACCTTCACCATCTCGCCGCCGGTCAGATAGACGTGGTATTCCACGTTCGGGACGGTCGTGATGATGTTCACACCGAATTCGCGGTCGAGGCGTTCCTGCACGATTTCCATGTGCAGAAGTCCGAGAAATCCCGTCCGGAATCCGAAGCCCAGGGCGTCCGAGGTCTCCGGTTCCCACTGGAGTGCGGAATCGTTCAGTTTGAGCTTTTCGAGCGCTTCGCGCAGGTTCTTGTAATCTTCCGGATCTATCGGGTAGATTCCCGAATAGATCATCGGTTGGATTTCCTTGTAGCCGGGGAGCGGTTCTTCTGCCGGGTCTTCGGCGTCGGTAATCGTGTCTCCGATTTTTACGTCGCTGATGGTCTTGACGTTTGCGAGGACGTATCCGACCATGCCGACGGAAAGTTCCTTGCGCGGATTGCGCTTCATGGAGAACGTTCCGACTTCCGTCACCGTATAGACGGCGCCTGTCGCCATCAGCTGGATTTCCATGCCCGGGCGGAGCGTACCTTCGAAAATGCGGATATCGTTGATGACGCCGCGGTAGGAATCGTACATTGAATCAAAGATGAGCGCCTTGAGCTTGCCGTTGCGGTCGCCTTTGGGCGCGGGAATTTCGTCAACGATTCGGTCGAGAATCTCGGCGACGTTCAGCCCGGTCTTGGCGGAAATGCGCGGGATTTTTTGCGGGTCGTATCCCAGAAGATCTCCGACAAGTTCTGCGACGTGGTCCGGATTTGCGCTCGGCAGATCGACCTTATTTAAAACGGGGACGATGGTCAGGTCGTTTTCGATGGCAAGATAGAGGTTCGAAAGCGTCTGGGCCTGGATCCCCTGGGTCGCATCGACGACGAGAATCGCGCCTTCGCAGGCGGCGAGCGAACGGCTGACTTCGTAGCTGAAATCCACGTGCCCCGGCGTGTCTATCATGTTCAAAATGTATTGGCCGTCTGCCCGTTCGTAGCAGAGTCGGATGGCGTGGGCCTTGATGGTGATGCCGCGCTCCCGTTCGAGATCCATGTCGTCGAGGAGCTGGTTTGTCATGTCCTTTTCGGCGACGGTCTTCGTCAGTTCGATCAGGCGGTCGGCGAGCGTCGATTTGCCGTGGTCAATGTGGGCGATAATCGAAAAATTGCGGATATTGTCTTCTGTATTGGCCATTGCCCCAAATATAGTTTGTTATATTTTATTGGTATGAGCTCAAAAAAACAATCGACCGCGAAAAAAACGGTTCCCGAAAAAAAGTCTAGCGCGAAGAAGTCTAGTCCCGTTAAAAAGACCCAGACAGTCAAGAGTGCCGCTCCGAAGAAGTCAGCTCCGGCAGCGAAATCCGCACCTGCCAAGAAAACGGCGGTGAAGGCAAAAGCGGCTCCGGCCAAAAAGCCCGTGGCTGCTAAGGAACCTCCGAAAAAAGCGCCGGTAAAGTCGGCGAAAAAAGCGGTCAAGAAAGTCGAACCTGTCAAGAAAACGGCTCCTGCCAAAAAAACGAATGTGAAAAAGTCGGCAGCCAAGACGACCACTCCGAAGGCTCCGGTTGCGAAGAAAAACGCCCCGGTGAAAAAAGCGCCGGCCAAGAAAACGGTCAAAGAGGAACCGAAAGAAGAAAAAACGGCTAAAAAGAATTTAAAGTCGGTCAAATCTTCCGCGAAACCGACGACTCCGAAAAAAACGGATGTTAAGGATGTTGCGGAAGCAACCAAGCCCGCGGCTGAACCGAAGACGGGGGAAAAGAAAACTCCTGTTGCGGAAAAGCCCAAGGCAAACGAACCTGCCGAGGATTCTATCCTCTTGAGTAGCGGCGCCAGAATGGCCAAGATCGCTTTCTTCTTTGAAGACAACGAACAGGAAGACCGTTCCGCAAAGAAAAAAGTTTCGCCGGAAGCGGTGGAAAAGCCGACGGCAAGTATGCGGCATCGCGCGTCTCTCGCCGAGGAAACTCCCGAAGAACTCTATGCGCGAGTTGTCCAGGAATTGCAGGAAGAGAATCTGCGTTTTACGAAGGAATGCTCGAACCAGCTGTGCACCAAATGCTGCCGGAACCTCGTCTCTCCCGAATATCGCGTCGATAAGGATTTGGGCTACTGCGAAGAATGCGCCGAAATTCTCGGGCTGGGACTTTCGAAGGAAGCTCGCCACCTGAATTACCAGGCGAAGCTTCTCGGAGCGGATTCCCTGGACGAAGCCCGTGACGATGACTTTGGCGAAGCCCCGTCCCAGCAGGAAATCGAGGAGGCCGATAAAGACTTAGACCTCGATGACGATTCGGACATCGATTAGAGCTTCCCGTTAAATCTTGTGCGGATTTTCATCGACAAGTAAATCTGGTCTAGGCCGAAAAAATTCTACTAAGAAGCCCAATCAAGGCCCTGCTGGATGTAGAATTCCTTTAAAAGGATATCGCAAACCAGCTTAAAATCTCCCCGGGAGGTCTTTCGGGGGAATTGAAATGCTGCGGAGGCAAACAATACGACTCGGGTTCGGTGAAATTCAAGTCGCACTTAGGCATGAAAACAGGAAATACTGCAAATGCGGCCCCGTAAAAAACGGAAAGTGCTCCTGCGGGGGAGGTCTCCATCGAATAGCCTGCGATAGTCGATGAAAAAAACGTTTCGGCGATTTCGAAATAGACTTGGTCACTGACGTCCCATAAGGGGGCTGCTTACCGCTGGTGTCAAAGGGACATCGTTCGAGGGCTTGACCAGGGAGAAAGCGCGAAACATTTAACTTTTAGGCTTGCTACTGGTATTTTTCAAATCCCTTGAAATCGGATTGTCCCGCGATTGCGGAATCCAGGTCGCTTAGGGGTATCTTGAACAGGCCTTCCCAGGCGGCTGCGTAGATGGTATCGCCAACCACCTCCAAACCATATGTAGCATCTCTGGTGACGCAGCCTTTATCGTCACACCAGCCGAGCCTCATGGTTCGCCAGCCTTTTGGTATGTTTCCATAGGGATCGCCGTAATCCCCCATATATACCTTGGGGCAATGGTCCTTGCCCGAAATAAAGAGGTGCTTCCCGTCGGTGGCCACGTCCATGATGCGGAACAAGGAGCTTCTGTATATGCTGTAGGATGTATCCCCATATGTCGTGACATAGGGCGGAAGGATCATGCTGTCAAGAGCAAGCCAATTATTTGCGCCATCCCATTGATAGATCCGGTCATTCGTTCCATCAACCGCAACTAGCGAACCCTTGTAAACAACAAGATCCTCAACTTCATAGACGTCGTGATAATTGGAATTCCACTTCATTTTAGGAAATTTGGGAAGTTCGGTCCAGGAAAGGGATGTTCCGTCCAGTTTCCAGACGCCGTCCGCAGTCCCTACGTACAGATTTCCGCTCAGTTCGGTAGTTTCTATAAAATAAAGAGGGGACATTTTACTCTCATCATATACTACATGTTCTTTAAATCTTTCCGCTCGAATACGAGGGACGGGTAACTCTTGCCAGCCTGTATCGTTTTGCAAAAGAATTTTGGCGTGATAACCCAAGGAGTCTGCAAAACCTGCCATGCTGACAATTAGCCTGCCTTTGAATTTTTGTATTCCATAAATATGGTACCATAAAGTATCGTCAGGTCGTTTTACGTTCAAGTCTTTCCATTTTTTTGTATCGGGATTGTATTTAAAAACTTCAGAAGCGTATGTTCCCACATAGATTCCGACAGAGTCCGCATACAGTCGCTTGACATAGGCCGATGTCGGCGGTACAAGGGTGTCCCAGATGCCTGAGCCGATTTTAGAAATAAAAAGCCTCGGGGTATAAGTCAAAGTCGTCCATGTATCGGATTGGTTCTCTACTGGACTTGTCCACGCATCCATCAGGACCAGCCAGTTGCCGGAATGCGTCACTTTCTGGAGGCCGCCGCCCCGTTGGGTAGAAATCACGGGAGTAAAACCCGCGCTTCGCCAACCTACCGTGACGGGTTCGCTTTCGTGCTTCGGATTCACGCCAGAATCATCGGTGCAGGCAAGGAGGGCGAAGATCGTAAAAAGCAGAAACAGTCCTTTCTTCATCTAATGTCCCTCCGGGCATATTGCGGAGCGAGTAAATTTGGACCGTCATACGCCTCGCAAGCTTCAATAGAAGGGATTTGTCCGTATATCGCGTTCCCGTCGGAATCGACCAGGGCGATTCCGCAGACAAGCTTGTCAAATTCGCTCCAGTCGGTCAAGCGAAGACCGACATTGTAATCCGCCGACCAGTCATTTAAATGCCTGTAATCGGACCAGTCGCCGTAATGGATTCGGATCTGCCAGCCGTCCATTCCCGGAAATACGGAACGGGCTTTCAAGACGGAATCCGAGGCGTCCAGGACGAAACGCCACTGGTCACCCCCTAGGTTTTCAAGCGTTACCGGGATTTTCGGATAGTCAATTTCCACGACAGGATTTCGCGCCGGATCGGCTGTGAAGTAATATGCGACCTTGAATCCTCCTATATCGTTATCCGACGAATTCGCCACAAGGATTCTCGGACGGGAAGTATTGCTTTCTTGTTCGTCTCTCGCTTCGCGATGCAGGGCGAATATCGAGGATTTTGCAAAGAACTTGTCCTTAGGCGTACTCGGAGGCGTTTGTGTAGATGGGTCTGTCGCGTTTGCTACGCCGGCGACCACTCGCGGCAGGATGTCGTCATTTCCATTCCTGATTGAATAGGTGACTTTTTCCGCCAACTTCGGCATCGGGTAGGTCTTCGCATACATTTTTCCCGAATAGTTGTTGAACGAGATGGAGATGTTTTGCCCCTTGCGGGAGACCGAAGGCGTTGTTGAAATCGATGCGCTGATAACGGTATCCAAGACGGTGCTTCCGTTCCCATCGGTATAGGTAACGAAGGAACCGGTATTCGGCCTGTAAGTAGCCTTCAAAAAGTGTGTCCCGTCGGATACGGTTACTTCCTGCACTCCGCTTTCCGTGAACATCGGGGCTATGTCGAAATCCCCGGTCAAACTCACGCTTCCTTGTTCCAGGTAAACCAGTCTTGCGCCATGTTTCTGTAAAGTCCGGTCGCAGTAGAAATCGAGTGCGCATGATATGTCCAGTCCCTGTTTTGTCGATCCGTCGTTCTTGCCTTTCACGGGCATGTGCAGGACGTCTTCCCATGGAGCCAGTGCTTCGTGGAACAAATATGGGCGAGGATCTTTAAATTCTGCTATACCTTCAGGCATACTTTCTGACATAAGATTGAATTTTTTATCTATAAATTTTTGGCTGTATTCTGTTACAGCGATATCGCTTTGGGCAAACCAGCTATCTTGGACATTAACTAGGGCGTTCCATAGGGTGTCATTGAACTCCACGTCGCTTATTTCGGCAACGCCCTGTTTTTTCGCCATTTCCATCGCATACGTTTTAAAATAGTCCCCTGCTGCAAAACATTCTCGGCTCTCGTCGTTTTTCGCGCAGATTTCGCTCGCTTCTTCACCCAGGGAATAAAGAAGATCGGCGAGGAACCTCTTCGTTGACGGGGAGTACAGGGGGCGCAGGGTTACGTTGGTTCCGTCCGGTCGTCTGGGATAAGCGTTCCCTAGGTCCTGCATGAATGTGCCGTTTGCATCCAAGTGAGCGCCTGCCTTTCTGATTTTACGAGCTTCCTGTGAAACGGAAGTCATGGTCTTGATGGTGTCGAGCGTTTTTGTCACGTTGAACGGTCCGGGTCCAACCCCGTCAATATACACTTCGGGAACATATTCTCCTACATATGGTCCCTTTACGGTTAGATACACGTCCGTCGCCCAGTCCGTTGTCGCTCCGTATATCCAGCCCAAGACGCTCGCTACAGGCGTAAAGACTTGGAGGATTCCCAGTGGGTTGTCCAAGCCGATTTTTCCAAAACCATCGGTAAATGCACCGGCCGTTTCGTAGGCGTAGTTGTACCAGTGCAGGTCCAGCTTGGCGGTAATCAAGTCGTGTATTTGGGGCGCTCCGTTTTCCTGTGCGTCCAGGTCGTCGATAATCGGCTTTAACCCCGAAAATTCTTCCTCTAGAGTGCCCGTGTCTTTCACAGCCAGTTCCGAACCGAAATGGGGGGTGTCGACCGTGATGACTTTCCCGATATGGTTTGCCGCGTTTTGAGAGTCATCCGGATTTTCACCGTCAGACAAAAGCCCGCGAAGCATTTCCCTGACGACAAGTCCTCCTTGGCTATGGGCTACGATGTCCACAACCAGTTCCGGACGATTTCTCCATCCGAGCGCGTCGTCCGATCCGTAAAAATCATCCAGGACGTCGATTAATTGTTGGTACAGCTTTCTTGATTGGGAATTTGACACGTCTTTCCCGTCCCACTCCAGTCCCGCTTCCTGCCATTCGTCGCCATCCATCTTGCCGGGAGCCTGGAAAAAATAGATTCCATTACTGTTTATATGGGCTTCGGAATTGTCGAGATTCTGCATCCTGGCGATAATGTCCGGCGCTGACCCGTTTTCGTATTTTTTTACAAGTCCCTTTTGAAAGGATTCTTCCGCCTTCTTTTTGTCGCCCGAAACTTCCGTTTTTGGGATGACGCCCCAGACATCGTAGCTGCTGTTCAGGCCGTGGACAAAGATGACGGGGCGAGGTAATTTTTTGCCAGGTTCGCCCTGGTAGGTCCATTCCGGGAATGCGACCCTTTGCTTTTCCCACGATTTGATTAAGGCTTCCTGGTCGAAAGCGCCGTCATACCCGCTAAATTCCGAACACGCTTCATCAAACCGACCATTATCTTTAATACAACGAAGCGGTTTTTCCGTCCATGCGTGCGCATGCGACATGAACTCTTCGATTTTCTCGTCGCTCGGGTTGTAGAATTCGTTTAATTTGTGCGGATCGCTGAAAAAATAAGAATAGCCGTCATACTGTAGCTTGTTCAGGCAGGTAACGCGGTACGTTATCCGGACAATGCTGACCAGACAGTAATAATGGTAAGGATCAAAGAAACCGTCCTTTCCGTCCCAGTAATAGTCCGCCCTCTCGTCAACCCGGACGATTTCAAAATTCTGCACGTTTCTGCACCTATTGTACGGTAGGTAGGTCTTGTCGTAAGGTTCTGCCCAGTGTGCTTCCTCGTCTATGCTTGCC
>CAVKXR010000087.1:0-8800 GCA_963660275.1 Oscillospiraceae bacterium | reverse complement strand
AGCCATCACTGCGCAGTTTTCCTCGGCCTCTTCGGTAGATGCTCCCAGGTGCGGGAAAATCTTGATCTTCGGATTCTGCATGGACTTCGGGTCGGCAAAGTCGGTGAGGTAGGTCTGGAGATGCCCTTCGTCGAGCATCTTGTAAACCGTGTCCATGTTCACGATGCCGCCGCGGGCAAAGTTCATGATGATCGAACCCTTGAACGCTGCGAGGTTCTTTTCGTTCAGCATGTTCTCGGTCACGCCCTTGATGAACGGCACGTGCACGGTGATAAAATCCGACTTCGCGATGACTTCTTCAATCGTCTTCACGACGGTGACGACATTCGAGAGCTTGTGCATATTTGCCGCACTCGGATACGGTTCGTAAGCGACCACGTTCATGTTTTTCCAGCGCGCATAGTTCGAAACGAGAACGCCGATTTTTCCAAGCCCGATGACGCCGAGCGTCTTGCCGGCAAGTTCCGTTCCTGCGAACATTTTCTTGCCCTTTTCAATCGTCTTGTCGAGCGCCGGATCGTTCGGGTCGAGAGACTTGACCCAGGCTTCCGCTTCGGACACATGGCGAACGGCCATTCCTAGAATCGTCATCACCAGTTCTGCGACTGCATTCGCATTGGCTCCCGGCGTATTGAAAACGCAGACACCCTTCGAACTCGCCTTGTCGATGGTGATGTTGTTCACGCCGGCACCGGCACGGGCCACCGCGAGCAGACCATCAAAAGAATCCGTATCGACCTGTGCGCTGCGGACGAGAATCGCTTCCGGGGATTCGACATTTTCCGAAACTTCGTAGCCGTTCCCGAAGAGATCGAGACCTTTCTTGGAAATGTTGTTCAGAGTTTTGATTTTACGCATTGTGAGTTCCTTTGTGAAGGTTCCTTGATAACAAACTATTCTTCGACGTAACGTCCGCGGCTCTTGATGAGTTCCACAAGTTCGTCAAGCGCTTCGGATTCGGGCACGTTCTTCTTCACGCACGTCTTGCCTTCGAAGAGGTTGATGAAACCGGGCGCGCCTCCGACATAGCCGAAGTCCGCATCCGCCATTTCGCCCGTTCCGTTCACGATGCAGCCCATGACCGCAATCGAAAGGTTCTGGAGATGGCCGAGCCGGGCCTTGATTTTTCCGAGCACGTGCTGGATGTTGTAGAGAGTGCGTCCGCAGCTCGGGCAGCTGATGAATTCCGTCTTGCTGCGCCTGACTCCCGCTGCCTGCAAGATATCAAAGGCGAGCGAAACCGCGGACTTTTCGTCTGAAGCGTCGATGACCACCGCATCACCGATTCCGTCCGAGAGAAGGCAGCCAAAATCCGCTGCAACTTTCAATTTTTCGTCTTCTGCACCGGAAATTTTCCGGTAAAGGAGAATCGGATTTTTCGCGCCTTTCGACATAAGAGCGGAAACAAGCGCCCGAACGCCGAACGTGAAATTTTCACCGGTATAGGCAACGAGCGAATCCGACGGAACATCCCGATTTCCCGCGGCAAACGCTGCGATATCGAAAGCGTCTTTAAACTCGACGATTTCCTGGGAAGAGAGTCCCGTAAAGGCGAACTCGGGCGAACGAGGCTTTCCCGAAAGGCTCACGACATCCGCCACCTCACCGACCCGCACAGGCTCCTTTCCGCCGAGCGAAACTCCCGAAAAGTTCACCGGAGAAGTTTCGAGCCGCATGTAGTGATACGGATCCTTTTTCCATTCGGGGACTTCGAACTTCAGGCAGTCTTTCGGCAGTTCACAGACACGGACGAGTTCCCGCGCAACGGGCACCTCCGCCACCGGATCTTCCGTCAGCGACACGCGGATCGTATCCGCAAGCCCATCGAGAAGTAGGGAACCGATTCCTACAGAAGACTTGAGCCTTCCGTCTTCACCGGCGCCCGCTTCCGTCACGCCGACATGGAAAGGATACGGCTTAAAATGTTCCGCTTCGAGCCGCGCCGCGAGCATCCGGTAGGCGCAAATCGCCACGCGCGGAGTCGAGGACTTGAGGCTCACCACGACCTGGTCAAAATGTTCCGCTTCGCAGACGGCGAGATATTCCATCGCGCTTTCGACCATGCCTTCGACCGTATCGCCGTAGCGGTAGAGCATCCGGGCGGAAAGCGAACCATGGTTCACCCCGATCCGAATCGCGCGACCGAGACGTTTCGCTTCTCGCACAAAAGGCGTGAATGTTTCGAAAACCTTTTCCCGACCTTCGTCAAAATTTTTATCGGCCTGCTTGTCGAGCGTCGCGATGCCCGAATCGACAAAGTTCCCCGGATTGATGCGGACCTTTTCGACCCACTTGAGAGCTTCGAAAGCCGCCTTCGGCTGGAAATGGATGTCCGCGGAAACTGGAACCCGGCAGCCCGCCGCCCGAATCTTCTTCATCACTTCTTCGAGAGCCTGCGCATCCGAAAGCGTCGGAGCGGTAATGCGCACCAGTTCGCAGCCCGCATCCGCAAGCGCAATCGTCTCGGCCACGGTCTTTTCCACATCCTTCGGCTTCGTCGTCGTCATGGACTGCACAAGGACAGGCGCACCGCCGCCGATTACGGCATCACCGACTTTTACCTGGACTGTTTTTCTGCGGACCGGGGAGAACCGGTTCCTGACATAGGGAAAATCAAAAATAACGGACATGCCCCCAATATAGCACTTTTTTATCGTCGCTACTTTTTCCGGTATTCGGCGAGGACCATCCCGAAAAGAATCAGAAACGCGCCGAGAACGGCGACCGCCGTAATCCGTTCATGCAAAAAAATCACCGAAAGGACGATGGAAACGAGCGGAATCGCATAGATGTAATTCGAAGCGAGAACCGTCCCGATAACGCGCAAGGCCTTGTTCCAGATCACGTAGCCGAAAAGCGAAGCGACGATTCCCAAAAAGAGAAAGTTCCCGGCGACAATCGGATTTTTAAAAGCCGACCAGGGAATATCCACCCCGACAAAAAGCAAGACGGGAAGCGATGTCAGCGCACCGTAGAAAAAGATTTTCCGGGAGATGAAAAGCGCCGAGTAGCATTCCGAAAGGGGACGGACTATCAGCGAATAGACGGTCCAGACGAGAGCCGCGACAAAGGCAAGCAGGTCTCCCGCCGGGGAAAGCTCCAAAATAAACTTTCCGTTCAGAACGACCAGGACCATTCCGCACAAAGTAAGAAGCGATCCCGCTACCTGGCGTTTCCCGAGCCGCTCGCTCCGATACAGAAGTCCTCCGAAAATCATCGTGAGCAGCGGATTCGCGCAGACGATCAGCGAAACATTCGATACAAGCGAAAGCCCGAGAGCGGTATTTTCCGCGATAAAGTAAATCGATCCCGCGGTGAGGCCGCAGCAGGCAAGCATCGCCTCGTGCTTCAAAGTTTTCGCAAAGAGCCTTTCGTGGGAGACGGTCAAAAGAATCAGGTAGGCGAACGCAAAACGGAGAAGATAGACGTGCGTCGGGAGAAAGCCCGCATTCAGAAGAATCTTTGTCGAGACAAAGCTCGCGCCCCAGACGGCAACCGTAAAGATGGCGAGGAAATGCCAAAGAAGCAAGTGAGAACTTTTCATCGGGAGCAAAGATAAAATTTGCCCACATCAAAAGCGAACGGCAAATCCCAAATAGCCGGGAAGAGCCGCAAGCGAAACATGCGAGGAACGGTGAAGCCTCAAGACGGCAAAGCTCGAAAGCGAACCGATAGCGGCCCCGGCGAGAACATCCGACGGATAATGCTTCCCCGCCCAGATGCGAAGCCCGCCGACAAGAGCCGCCGACGCAAGCGAAACGCCCCAGACGACAGGCACCAGGGACGACTCCGGATTTTTCGCTTCGAACCACATGCCGCTAAAAACCGCCAAGGCAAACGCTGCGCTCGTATGCCCGGAATAGAACGATCCCCAAGCCTCTCCGCGCGAAAGGTCCGCCCCCGAGGAATACAGTTCGGGACGCGGCCACAGACGGGCGCTCCGCACAAGCAGATTCAGCCCGCTCTGCAGAAACCCGACTTCCACTGCGGTGAGTAAAAAAGTCGCCACTTCCCCGGCGTCGCTTTTCCCGGTTTTCCAGTTGTAGCCTTCCCACGCAAAAGGCACGATTATCGCTAAACTCATCCAATCGCTCGCCAAGTCCGCCGAGCGGTTCCTGTTTCCGGCAAAGGGCCTGTCCCACGGCAAGAGCCTATTTTTGTCCGGGAGTTCCGAGCGCGCCTCCATCCCCGCGTAGCGAACATTTCCCGCAAGCGACGTTCCTATCCCGATCACAAGCAGCGGCACATCGACCGCAAACGAAAGCCTATACGGAGAATCCGCCGCGCGAACCTTCGCCGGCCCCGCAAGCAAAAAAAACGAAAGAACGAAAACAAACCCGATGCGCATCGCCAAAAAAAGATAGATTTTATCCATGCGCAAAAAAAGCCCAGCCCTCGAACCGCTCACGCCGAGCCTTGAACTTTTCAACGCGATTTCCGACGAAATGCGCCTGAAAATCCTGATGATTCTTTCGCATTCGGAATTCACGGTCAACGAACTCAAGGAAATTCTCGGCATCCACCAGTCGAACGCAAGCCGCCATCTCTCGAAGCTTTCGAATTGCGGTCTTCTCAAGGACAGGCGCGAAGGGACGAAGGCGTTTTACGGGCTTTCGGATGACCTCTACCTGAGCCGCAAGCTCTACGACATGATTTCCAAGGCCTGGGAACAGCTCCCCGACCTGGCAATCGTCGAAAGCAAGGTCGAAGACCTCCTCATCGGGCGGCGAAACGGCTACACGGCAAAGTTCCACAAGCTCTCGGAAGCGGGCGGAAGCCTGAAGGCGCAGATTTCGCTCTTCGCCCATCTGATGATTTCCTTTGAACACGCAATCGACATCGGATGCGGAGAAGGCGGCGACCTGAGCTTCATGCTCGCCGAACGCTGCAAGCAGGTGACGGCCATCGACATCAACGAATCGACCGTCCACGGCGTCAAGGCGATAGCTAGGGAAAAAGGCGTCGAAAACGTCGAAGCGATCTGTGCGGACATGCGAAAAATCCCGCTCCCTGCGGAATGCGCGGATCTGGTCCTGATGAGCCAGGTACTGCACCACGCGCCGAGCCCCCAGGAATCCCTCGCCGAAGCGGTCCGGCTGCTCTCCCCCGGCGGAACGCTCGCCCTCCTCGACCTTGCGGAACACAGCGAAGAGGAACTCCGGGAAACCCACGGACATCTCTGGCTGGGCTTCAGCCGGGAACGCATCCAGTTTCTGTTGCAGAACCTCCCCTGCCATATCGAAACGTCGGAAATCATCCAGAGCGAAATCTCCGCAGAAAAGAAGCTCCCCGCCATCTGCATTATCGTGAAAAAAGATCCGTAGGCATTGCCTTTTTTCCATTTTTTAGATAGATTAAGGTTTGTAAAAACAAGGAGTTCCCATCATGGCAAAGACAATCAAGGTTCTCGGAATCGTTCTCGTATTCCTGCTCTCGCTGTTCTCTATTTACCACATCGTGCAATCGCGTTCGCTCGACGAAAACGCTGCGGATTAAGCGCGATATTCAAAGCTTTCGAAAAGCCGACCTTCGCAAGAGGGCGGCTTTTTTTTACCTTGCGACTATGCAAAAGGAAACTCTGAAAAAATTCGGGGCATTTGCCGGAATCGGCTTCGCCTTTCTCATCGTCCTTCTCATCGTCTTCCGGGCTTTCGTCTTTGACGAGAACACGCTGATGCTCAATTCCGACCAGCTGAACGGCATCGGCAGCAAGGTTCTGCGCGCACAAAGCCTCATCCTTTCGGAATGGGACGATTCGCGCCTCGGCGGAGTTCCCACGATCGACGCGCTCTTCGGCGACGCCTACCATCCGCTTGTCCTCACTGAATTTCTGACAGACCCCGCCCGGGCTGTCGGGTTCAAGTTCATCCTCATCCTGTGGGTCGCGTTCCTTTCGGCTTTCGCCCTCGCCAAGAATCTGACGGGAAGCCTCGCCTGGGGAACATTCTTCGGGTTTCTCTATGCGTTTTCCCCGCAATACTTCACCTACGTCTATGGCGGCCACGACGGGAAGATGATGGTTTTTGCCGTCGCGCCGCTCGCGCTCCTTTCCATCCGGAAAATCGTCCGGGAAGGAAGCCTCGGCTACTTCGCGCTCTTTACGCTCTCCGTCGTGTGGATGATTCTCGGTTCACACCTGCAGCTCACCTATCTCTTCCTCTGGGGTGCGGGCTTCTATGCGCTCTTTGAAACGCTCGCGCTCAAGGCCTCCTGGGGCATCCGCGCGAAAAAGCTCGGAATCGCCGCCGGAGCGCTCGCCATCGCCCTCGGGATTTCCGCCTTCCAGATTATCCCGCCTTATCTTTACACGACAGCGGAATCGGTCCGCGGAACGGGAGAAAAGACAAATTACGGGCACGCGACAAGCTGGTCGCTCCACCAAGAAGAACTCGCCTCGATGCTCATCCCGGGATTTCTCGGCGCGGACGTCTATGAGCAGAAAAACGGAGCCGCCGGCCCGGAACTTTCGGGAAGTTCCCTCATTTCGATTCCCTACGCCGACTTTCAAAAAGCCCGAATCCAAGGTTCTCCCTTTTACTGGGGACACAATGCGTTCAAGCTGAACCACGACAGCGCAGGCATCGTCCTCACGTTCCTCGCGTTCCTCGGGCTGTTTCTCCGCAAGAACCGCCGCATGGCGGCTTTCTGGCTTGTCGGCGGCGCGGTCGCGCTTTCGTATGCGATGGGAGCGCATTCCCCGCTCTTCAAGCTCTGGTTCGCCATCGTCCCCGGCATGAAGAGTTTCCGCGCTCCGAGCATGGCGATGTTCTGGCTTCCGCTTCTCGCGCTCATGATGGCCGCCCCGGTCGTCACCGCGTTCAAGAACCCGGAAAACAGGCGTTCGCTCAAGGCGGGACTTTTCCTCTTCCTCGTTCTGCTGGGAATCGTCTGCGCTTCGCGCTTCTGCTGGGAATCCTTCCTGGGAGTTCCCGGACTCCTCGTAACAATCGCCTACGGAATTGTCCTCATCGCGACGCTGAACATTCTCGACAGGAACGCGCCTTTCTCCGCCAAGGAATTCGCCGCAGCCTTTGAAACGAAATTCCAAGGCTCGTCAAAGCTTGAACTCGGCGCGATTCTTTTCCCGTTCATCCTAGTCGGGATTTTCCTCTTCTCGGGCGAGAAGCTTGTTTCAGACCCCGACACGGCGATGTACTTCCGTCCGCTCAACACGGGCGTCATGGAATTTTCCGCGGCAAAAATCTTGCCGAGCTTCCTCCTCGCGCTCATTGCGACGGTCGCTTCGTGGCTCGTTTTCACCGGCAAGTTTTCCGCTGTCCAGAAAGCGGCTCTCGTCGGAATCTTCGCCGCCATCGAGCTTTACACCATCGACGCGGCTTTCGTCCAGAACGTCCAGCGAAAGGATTACATACAAACTAATTCACCATTAGTCCAGAGCATTCTCCGGGAACATCCCGATCCGCTCAGCCGTCCGCGAGTGCTTTCCATTTCCCGAAACGAAGCGTTCAGCGCAAACTCGTTCCCGCTCTACGGAATGCGCAACGCCGAAGGATTCCACGACAATGAACTCGCAAGCTACAGGCTTTTCCGCGGCGGACAGTCCAACGAGAACTATCTCTACAATATAAACCAGGTTGTCCAGAAACAAGCGGACAACGCGTTCCTCGACCTGATGGACGTGGGCGACGTCATTTTCGATTCGCAAAGCGGAACCTCCTACGCCCCGCTCCCACACGAACGCTTCGACGGAAAGCTCTACACGAAATTCACCGTAATGAACGACACCGAAGCGGTCAAGGCTCTCCGCGAAGGCTTCGACTACAAGAACACGATTATCCTGTCCGAATCGCCCGAAAGTTCGCCGGAAAACGTTCCGTCAAACGGAAGCGCGAAACTCGTCGCCAAGCCCAAGATGGACGACATGACATACCGAGTCTCATCCGACGCCCCGGCGTTTCTCCTCTCCTCGGGAAACTTCCACCGTTACTGGAAAGCGACCGTCAACGGAAAGCCCGCAAAGGTTTACAAGGCCTTCGGAACGCTCCGCGCCGTCGCCGTTCCCGCCGGAAGTTCGACCGTCCGTCTGGAATACAAGTCCGATGCCGTCCGCATATCGCTCTGGATCGGAGCGGTTTCGCTCGGGATTTTCTTTCTCGTGATTGGAGTGGGGGCGTGGAAGAAAAAGAAGGCAGGAACGCCGACAGCATCCCATCAAAAAAGACCGACTATTTAATCGGTCCTTTTTTTTTGCAAGATAGATGATTTAATTCGAATCTGTCAAAATTTTAGTTGAGAAATTTTGACAGGATTTCCATTTTCATCAAATTGGACATCCAAGTAAAAACTCCCATATTTGCTGCTGACAAATAAAGGAACTGTTCTCGCCTTTAACGAATCACTTTTTTCAAATTCCACATCAATCGCATCTCCATTGAGAGATACAGATGTAGGTAAAATTCGATCCTTCCTGTTTAATGCTCTGAAAGAAAAATAAGGATTGACAACATCTAACACTCTCGGAAAGTGGAAAACCATTTTTTTATCACTCATAATTTTCCACCCTTCGTTTTCGCTTTTATCAAAAGAAACTCGAGAATCGACTTCATTCAAGATATTCTTTCCAGAAACTTTTTGCTTAAGATGGTACAGATTATCCATTTTTTCAAAAGAATGTCTAGAAGTCTTAGCGACAAGAGTTTGGTTTTGGATTTCATTGCGCTTGATTTGATCCTGGTCCACCCAGATAATCAAGTTATCCGTCATGATAATCGCACGAACAGAAACAATATCGTCAATGTGATTTTTCTTTTTTCCATAAATTTCGTAATCTAATTGAATC
>CAVKXR010000086.1:0-8993 GCA_963660275.1 Oscillospiraceae bacterium | reverse complement strand
CGCCTGCCATGCAGGAACCCATGTTCCATTATTTCAGGAATAATTTAAAACCTTGTTTTGACAAAATATGACAAAAGGCGAGATCGTTCAGACTTCGCCTCTTTCCTTTCCCATAAAAAAATTTCTATTCGTCCGCGATCTGCTCCACCGGCGGGAACGGGAGTTCCAAATCCACGCTTATCGGGCAATGGTCCGAACCTTGAATATCCGAATGGATGTTCGCGTCCGTCACGTTTTTGGCAAGCCCAGCATCCACAAAAGCATAGTCAATCCGCCAGCCGACATTCCTTTCCCGGGAATTCGCCCGATTCGACCACCAGGTGTAAGCGCCGGAAAGCCCCGGATGAAGCGTCCGAAAAGTATCTTCGAATCCGGCGGCGATGTACTTGTCAAGCCATGCCCGCTCAACCGGAAGGAAACCGCTGACATTCTCGTTTTCCTTTGGCCGCGCAATGTCCATTTCCGTATGGCAAGTGTTGTAATCCCCGAGCGTCACCACATGGCGTCCCCGCTTGAGCCATCCCATGCAATTATCCAAGAACGCATCGTAAAACCGCAACTTGTAATCGACACGCTCCTCGCCCTGGCCTCCGTTCGGAAAATAGATGGAATTCAAAACCCAGTCCGGGAAAACCAGCTGCACGACCCGCCCTTCCTCGTCAAACTCGTCGATACCGAAACCGTACTCCACCGCATCGGGTTCGATTTGGCTCAGCACCGCCGTTCCGCTGTAACCCTTTTTCTTTTGGCAGGGATTCCAGTAGCAGAAATAGCCATCCGGCGCACGGAGATATTCCGGAACCTGTTCCGCCTCGGCGCGAACTTCTTGCAGGCAGAGGACTTCCGGTCGAGTCTTTTCGAACCAGTCGCCGAAGCCTTTCTTTTCCGCCGAGCGGATTCCGTTGACATTCCAGCTATAAATGCGCATGTATATCTCCAAAAGGAAATTTCCGGTTAAAAATAGTTAAGTCAAATGTCAGGGCATGACAAAAATCAAGCCTGTAGGCCGAAACAAGCCCAGGAAAAGACAAAATCCAAAAGATTTTCCGATTTCATCGACTTTTTGCAGGTCTTGAATTTATATTCTAAAACATGAGATTTAGCGCCTTGCCTGTTCTGTTGAGTTCTGCCCTGTTCCTGTTCATTCTGTGTTCCTGCGGAGGAACTTCCGACGGCAAGGACCTAGCCATGCCCGAGAATATGCCGCCAGCCTGCCGGGATATAGACTTTGTCGCCCAGCCCGATATGCGCGAACTCTGCGGCGTTCGCGTTGTCCGATTCAAATCCTACCGGAACATCCCCAAGGAACGCTACCTGGTGAACCCCAAGGACGCAAAAATCGTCCTCGCCGAAGAAAAGATGGAACTCCGCATACCGGGAAACTATCCAATCGAGCTTTCCGGTCAAATCACGAAGGACATCCGGTTTGACCAAAACGCGCGGCTGAAAAAAATTCCGAACCGCTACGAATATCACGAAGGCTACCTCGGCACAGAAAGAAAACGCGAAAACCGCATCCGGGCGTTCCGCCTGACCATCCCGACCGACGCAGGAACCGACTATGAATACTGCTTCCGCATTCCCGAAAAGCTCGGAAACGACCGGACGCGCAACCAGGCGATGGGAAACCGCCTAGAAAAAATTTCCTGCGAGGATTTCGACTTTCTCGCGCACAAGGGAAAGTGACCTTCCCTATACCGGATTGTCCAGATCGACGAACTTTGCGGGGATGCGTAGATCTTCCGCAATTTTTTTTGCCAAGGCCCGCACTCCGAAAATTTCCGTCCGGTGATGCCCGCAGCTAATCAGGTTAAACCCCAGTTCCTCGCAAGCAATCGGAACGGACTCCTTGATTTCCCCCGTGATAAACGCATCCGCACCAAGGCTTATCGCTTCTTCGATGCCGCTTGCACCGCTGCCGCTGCATATCGCCACCCGACAAATCCTTTCCGCGCCAAACATCAGGGAATTTTGCACGCCATGCGCAAAGGCTTTCCCGGCGAGTTCCAGAAATTCTCCCTGGGAGAGCGCCCTTTCCGGTTCCGCGATAACGCCGACCGTCCGTTCGCCTTCCCGCATAAAGCCTTGCACGACGCGCATTTGCATCGCCTTCGCAATCAGCGCATTGTTTCCGATTTCCGGGTGTCCGTCGAGCGGCAAGTGAAATCCATAAAGGGAAATTCCATGGCGGAATAGTTTCGACAGACGCTTCCCGTAGCGCCCCACCGGGATTTTCGGTTCGTTTTTCCAGAAACCGTTCGGATGGTGCACGATAATGCAGTCCGCGCCTTCCGCAATCGCCGCATCGATGAGACTGTCACGAAAGCTCACCCCAGTTACCACGCGCAAAACCTCGGAAGAAGCCTCTACGCAAAGCCCATCGACACAAAAATCCTGAAAAGCTTCCGGTTCGAGCAGTTCAGAAAGCCATTTTGAAAAATCTTGCAGTTTCATCATCCTAAATCTAAGTTCTAGATTTCCCCAGCGAAAAAAGCGGAAAAATAAATCAGGCCGTTGCCACTATTTATGCGTTTTTCTAAATTTACGCATAGATATAAAGGAAGAATATCATGTCACACTATCTTTTCACGTCCGAATCCGTTTCCAAGGGTCATCCCGACAAGGTCGCCGACCAGATATCCGATGCCATCCTCGACGCGGCGCTTTCCGCCGACAAGAACAGCCGCGTTGCCTGTGAAACGCTTGTGAACACGGGCCTTGTCGTCATCTCCGGCGAAATCACGACCCAAGCGGAACTCGACTACCAGGCGATTGCGCGAAAGACAATCGAAAACATCGGCTACAACGATCCAGAACTCGGATTTGATTCCAAGAGCTGCGCGGTCATCGTCGCGGTCGATAAGCAGTCCCCGGACATCGCGCAGGGAGTCGATGCGAAGGCGGCAGACGGCAAGAAGGACGACAAACAGGGCGCAGGCGACCAAGGCATGATGTTCGGTTACGCCGTAAACGAAACCCCGGAACTGATGCCGCTCCCGATTTCGCTTTCCCACAAACTCATGGCGAAAATCCAGGAACTCCGCGAATCCGGCAAGATCAAGTGGCTCCGCCCGGATGCGAAAAGCCAGGTAACCGTCGAATACGACGAAAACGACAAACCGGTCCGAATCGATACGGTCGTCATCAGCACGCAACATGCACCAACTTTCAAGGGCAAGGAACTTACCCATGCCATAATCGAAAAGACCATCGTCGATGAACTGATCAAAAAAGTCATCCCGGCAAAGCTCCTCGATAAAAAGACTCGCTTCCTGGTGAATCCGACGGGAAAGTTTGTTGTCGGCGGTCCCCACGGAGACTGCGGACTCACCGGTCGGAAAATCATCGTCGATACATACGGCGGCATGGGACGGCACGGTGGCGGAGCGTTCAGCGGCAAGGACCCGTCAAAGGTTGACCGTTCCGGTGCCTACGCAGCCCGCTATGTGGCAAAGAACATCGTCGCGGCGGGGCTTGCGGATCGCTGCGAAGTGCAAATCGCCTACGCAATCGGATATTCCCACCCGGTATCGCTTCTCGTGAATACGTTCGGAACAGGCAAGGTTTCCGATGCGAAAATCGAGGAAATCGTTTCAAAAGTCTTTGACCTTTCCCCGGCGGGGCTTGTCAAGATGCTCGACCTCAAGAAACCCGGCTATATCGAAACCGCGGCACTCGGGCATTTCGGTCGCACGGGAAAACGTTTCACGTGGGAAAAGACCGACAAGGCGGTCCAGCTCAAAAAACTCGCCAAGATTTGATTTTCTCATTAACCGAAAAAAAAAGCCTAGATGCATCGTCTAGACTTTTTTCATAATGTTTACATTTGCAAATATGGCAATTTGGACATCCAATTTTCCTTGTTCCTAACAAAAAAAGCCCCGCCTCGGATGAAGCGGAGCCTTTTCAAATCGGAAAACCGTTAGACGACTGCGTCCTTCGCCATTTCCTCGTAGAACGCATAGCGCGCATCGACTTCCTTCTGGAGATCTTCGGCGAGCTTTTGCGCCACTTCGGGCTTCGAGCGGGTCAGCGCCTTGTAGCGGTTCTCGGTGTAGATGTATTCCTTCACCGGAATCGACGGTTTCTTCGAATCGAGAATCAGCGGAGCCTTTCCTTCGAGGACGAGATCCGGGTTGTAACGGAGAAGCGTCCAGTAACCGGAATCCACCGCCATCTTCTGGTGGGCCAGCTGGTTGTTCAAGTCGAAGCCGTGGTTGATGCACGGGCAGTACGCGATGATGAGAGACGGACCGTTGTGCGCTTCCGCTTCCTGGAACACCTTGAGCGTCTGGGCATCGTTTGCGCCTATCGCCACGCGTCCGACATAGACGTTCTTATAGCTCATCGCGATAAGTCCGAGGTCCTTCTTGCCGGCACGCTTTCCCGCCGCAGCGAAAAGAGCGACCGCGCCGCGGTTCGTCGCCTTGGAAGCCTGTCCACCGGTATTCGAATAGACTTCCGTGTCAAGCACGAGAATGTTCACGTTTTCGCCGGTAGCCATTACATGGTCCAGTCCACCGTAACCGATGTCATAGGCCCAACCGTCACCGCCGATAATCCATACGGACTTCTTGACCAGATAATCCGCAAACTCATCGCGGAGGCTTACCGCCTTTTCACAGTCGGAAACCTTGGAAAGAGCCTCTTTCAACTTCGCGACATTGGCGCGCTGGGCGGCAATTCCCGCTTCATCCTTCTGTTCCTGCGTCTTCAAGGCGTTCACCAGGTCGGCGGAAACCACCTCCGGGTGATGCTCGGCGCATTCGTCAAGAAGGCTCAAAGCCTGATTGGCGTGTTTCGTCACGGCAAGGCGCATTCCGAGACCGAATTCCGCATTGTCCTCGAACAGGCTGTTCGCCCATGTCGGACCGCGGCCTTCCTTATTTTTCGCCCACGGGGTAGTCGGCAGGTTTCCGCCATAGATGGAAGAACATCCCGTCGCATTCGCCACGATCATTCGATCGCCAAAGAGCTGGCTCACCAGACGGACATAAGCCGTTTCGCCGCAGCCCGCACAGGAGCCGCTAAATTCAAAGAGCGGTTCGAGAAGCATCGCCTGCTTGACCAGGCTCTTGTTCACCTTCGTCCGGTCAAATTCCGGGAGATCGACAAAGAAATCCCAGCATTTGCCTTCCTGGACCTTCACCGGTTCCTGCGGAACCATGTTGATGGCCTTCTTCGACGGATCCGCCTTGTCCTTTCCAATACAGGCCTGCGTGCAGACGCCGCAGCCCGTACAGTCGTAGCTCGAAACGGAGATGACGAACATCGGCTTTGCGGAGCCTTCAAGCTTGTAGCCCTTTGCCGCAGTCGCCTTGAAACCTTCCGGCGCACCGGCAAGATCCGCTTCATCGACAACTTTCAAACGAATCGCCGCATGAGGACAAACCATCGCGCACTTGCCGCACTGGACGCAGGTCTCCGGATTCCAGGACGGAATCGCAAGAGCGAGATCGCGCTTTTCGTATTTGGTCGTGCCGGTCGGGAAGACGCCATCGACAGGCATTTTCGAAACCGGAAGCTTTTCCCCGTTGCCGCGGATGATTTCCGCAGTGACTTCGTTCACAAACGCCGGAGCGTTGCCGTGAATCGCCTCGCGGAATTCCTTCGTCGAAGTGACAGCAGCCGGAACCTGGACTTCATGCAGGTTGGCTAGCGAAGCGTCGATTGCGTCCCAGTTTTTCTGGACCACTTCCATGCCTTTCTTCGCGTAAGTCTTTTCCGCATACTTCTTGATGTACTTGATAGCGGTTTCGGCATCGAGAACATTGCCGAGCTTCGAGAAGAAACAGGTCTGCATCACGGTATTGATGCGACGTCCCATGCCCGTCTTTGCGGCGACCGCATAAGCGTCGATCACATAGACTTTCAAATGTTTCTTGATGATTTCCGCCTGGACCGGACGCGGGAAAGTTTCCCACACCGTTTCCGCGGAATGCGGCGTATTCACGAGGAATGTCGCCCCGTCCTTCGCATACTTCAGCATATCGACCGATTCGAGATGCGGCGTGTGGTGGCATGCGACGAAATCCGCCTGGTTTTCTTCGATGAGATACGGAGCGTCGATGATGGACTTACCAAAGCGGAGGTGCGAAGTCGTCATCGACCCGGACTTTTTCGAGTCATAGACGAAATAGCCCTGCGCATAGTTGTCCGTTTCGTTACCGATAATCTTGATGGAATTCTTGTTCGCGCCGACCGTACCGTCGGAACCGAGGCCGAAGAACATCGCCTGGAAAAAGTCGCTTTCGAGCTTGAAGTTCGGATCGACTTCGAGGCTCGTGTGGCAAACGTCGTCGTTGATGCCCACCGTGAAGCGGGATTTCGGGGAATCCTTGGCGAGTTCATCGTAAATCGCCTTGACCATCGCCGGGGTAAATTCCTTGGAGGAAAGCCCGTAGCGGCCGCCGATAATCATCGGGAGGGAAATTTCGCCCTGCATCGCCGCACCGGAAACCGCCGTGATGACATCTTCGAGAAGCGGCTCGCCAGCGGAACCCGGTTCTTTCGAACGGTCGAGAACCGCAATTTTCTTCGCCGTTTTCGGAAGCGCAGCGACGAGCTGTTCGGACGGGAACGGACGGTAGAGGCGCACAATCAGCACACCGACCTTTTCGCCCTTCTTTGCAAGGTAGGCGACCGTATCCTTAATCGTCGAAGCGGCAGAACCCATCACCACGATTACGCGATCCGCATCCGGGGCGCCCACATAATCGACCAGGTGATAGTGGCGACCCGTAAATTCCGCCACCTTGTCCATATACTTCTGGACAATCGCTGGGTAGGCGTTATAGAACTTGTTGACCGTTTCGCGGCCCTGGAAATAGACGTCCGGGTTCTGGGCGGTTCCGCGCATCGTCGGACGGTCCGGCGTCATCGCGCGTTCGCGACAGGCCTTCACATACTTTTCGTCGATGACTTTCCGGATCACGCCGTCTTCGAGAGCTTCGATTTTCATCACTTCGTGCGAAGTGCGGAAACCGTCAAAGAAGTGCATCGTCGGGATGCGGCCTTCGAGCGTCGAAGCGTGCGCGACAAGCGCAAGATCCTGGCATTCCTGCACCGAAGAAGAGCTGAGCATCGCAAAGCCCGTCTGGCGGCAAGCCATCACGTCGGAATGGTCGCCGAAAATCGAAAGTCCCTGGGCGGCGAGGGAACGCGCGGTCACATGAAAGACGGTCGGGGTGAGTTCACCCGCAATCTTATACATGTTCGGGATCATCAGGAGAAGTCCCTGGGACGCCGTAAACGTCGTCGTCAAGGCGCCGGCCTGGAGAGCACCGTGCACCGTGCCCGCAGCTCCCCCTTCGGACTGCATTTCAAACACGCGGGGAACCTGTCCCCATATATTCTTCTTCCCGGCGGCACTCCAGTTGTCGGCATGCTCAGCCATGGGACTCGACGGCGTAATCGGATAAATCGCCGCGACTTCGCTCACTTGGAACGCAACATTTGCAGTCGCTTCGTTTCCATCGACCGCAATCATTTTTTTAGCCATAAACATCTCCAGAAGTAGATAAACATCTCAAACGGTAAATTTTTTCGAGATATTCAGCCCTAAAACTACATTATTATCGGAACCAAAAGGCGTAAAAAAATCAAAAAAAGCGATTTAGCGTCAAAACATCACCGAAACAAACCGATTTTTCCGACCGGCCTAAACCCAACAACGCCCAACGGATTTGTCCATTTTCGTTTATTATATTGTACAGAAATTCAACGAGAGCGCCTTGATGAAGGATTTTGCCAAGAACTTTCATGCGGAACACCGCGGGAACTGCGCCATGGCTGTCGCTGCAGCGTGGATAGACGCACACGGTCTCGATCCGAACGAAATCGAAGCTTTCATATCCTGCGGAGCGGGCCGTGCCGAAGGCGGGATGTGCGGAGCCCTCTACGCGGCCATCCATTACCTTCCCGAGAAAAAAGCGGAAATCGTTCGGGAATTCGAAAAAGTCACCGGCGGAACGCTCTGCAAGGACATCCGTCCCAAAAAGGATATGACTTGCACGGAAAGGGTCGCCCTCGCCGCGGAAATTCTCGACAGGCTGCAAGCGGATTCTCCGTTATCCAAGCAATAATGCTCGACTTCCATGTCCATATCGCTCGACTTCCCCATTCCGAAGAACTTTCATGCGAACTTCTAAAAAAAGGCTACCGCGCGGTCATCGTCGCCTGCGAACCTTGGGAATGGGAAAAGGCAGAGCGACTTCTCCCGATTTGGAAAGAGTCCGCAATCCCCTGCTTCGGCATCCACCCGATGATCGCCGGAACTTTTGACCAAAAACAGCTTGGCGCTCTGAAAGAACTTCTGGAAAAATATCCAAAGGCCTTTGTCGGCGAATGTGGCTTCGACAAAAGGTTTCCCGGCTACGAACCGGGTGAAATCCAGGAAAAGCTTTTTCGCTTTCAGGCAAGGCTCGCCCTAGAATTTAAACGTTCCCTGATGATTCACGTCGTCGGGGACCATCGGCGCGTCTTGAATGTTCTCGAAGACGAGGGATTTTCCGCAAGCGGACCGCAACCGATTTTTCACCGGTTCGGCGGAGACAGGGAAACCATAGACCGGGCAACAAAACTCAACGCGCTTTTTTCCCTGCACCCGGACAGTTTCCGCAAAAATTCCACCCGGGAAGCGCTTTCCCGGATTCCGGCGGAACGCATCCGGTTCGAAACCGACGCAGACGAAAAATTTTTCCCTGCAAACGCAAAAGCTTTAATCAATCGGTTAAGGGAAGTTGCCGGATTATATTTAGATGTTTTGGGTTAGGTTAACTGCGGACATTCTAAGCTTAGAATTGCGGACATTTAAATTCTCGGGAAACGCTAAGCGGGACACGAGATGAGGGAAACGGAAAACGGGAATTTGAAGCGAACAGATTTCTCTTGACTATTGGCTAAGTTCTAAAATCTCAGATCTAAATTCTGACAATCCCCCTACCTTGCAACCACCCCCAGGGCCACGCTGTCCAATGTCATTCCTCGGCTTG
>CAVKXR010000085.1:0-9035 GCA_963660275.1 Oscillospiraceae bacterium | reverse complement strand
AGCGAAAGGAACCAGTATTTCTGCCCGCGAAATTCCGCGGCGAGTTCCCGCGCAACGGAAAAACTTTCCACGAAAATCGCATGGGAAAGAAGCCTTTCGAGAATCCGTTCGACCGGAGCTTCGGCCTTGACAAACTTGGATGCCACCCCGATGACACCGGTGCGCTGCGGGAAACTTTCCGAAGGCATCTCGCCCAAATCAAAAGCCAACAACGAACTTCCCGCCTGGGAAGCGTCCAGAGCATCCAGCAGGCCGCTTACAAAAGCGGGTTCCTTGGCAACAACCGCATCCAGGGCGTTTCCGAGGGCAAACTCGACAGCCGCCGCGTATTCGGGTTCCACATGAATCAGCGACCCCAACAGGCCGTAAACTTCAGCCGACTTGCCGTTTACGAGAAAGTTCGCTCCGGCGCCCGCATCGGAATCCATATTCTGCAAGACTTCGATGCGCGATTCAAGCCCGGCAATCCGGTTTCTCGCCTTTGAAATTTTTTCGTCCTGAAGCGAAAGGGCGCTAGACAGGCTTTCGATTTCCTCTTCCCGGACATTTTTCTGTTCCGAAAAAAGTTCGATTTCCTTCTGGGCGTTTTCAGAACCGGCAGCGAGAACCGCGAGGCTTTCTTCCGATTCCGTCTTCTTTTGCGAAAGTTCGCTCCGCTCCCCTTTCCACTTCTCGACGTTCGAACGGAGCAGCTCGGTTTCCCCGTCGAGCCTTTGCCATCTGGCACGAAGCTCGTTCGCCTTTTTCAGGCTCGAAAGCCGCTCTTCCGAAAGGGACTGGGACTGTTCCCGAAGTTCATCGACGCTGTCGCGCAAGACCTGGAGGGCCTCTTCCTCGCGGAGAAGCTCCTGTTCCTGTTCGGAAATCGCTTCCGCGGATCCCAGCATTCTGGTTTCTTCTTCCAGCCGGTCGTGTTCCGCTTTCAAGTCCGCAATCTGGTTTTCCGCATCCGAGATTTCCGAGCGATACTTTTGCACGCTCATCTCCGCAGCGCCCTGCCTTTCGCGGTTTCGGGTGAACTCGTTGTTCAAGTCCTTGAGTTCCAGCTCTTTCCGGTTGACTTCCCTGTTCAGTCCGTCGAGATTTTCCTTGTCGTCGGCTATCGCGAGTTCGCGTTCCGCGATTTTCGCCTGGAGTTCCACGAGGCGCGTCTTGTCCGATTCCTGCTCGTGAGAAAGTCGGACATTCGCATCGTTCAAGACGCTCAGGTTCTTTCGGCTGTCTTCATACTTGTCAAGGCTTACGGAAAGGTCCAGTTCGCGGAGCCTGTTCCGGAGCCGCTTCCATTCGGCGGCTTTTTCCGCCTGCTTCTCGTATTGGCGGACCGCTGCGCGTTCATGCCGGAGATTGTCCTCGACGCGTTCCATGTTCGCCCGGATACGTTCCAGCTGGTTCAGAGATTCCTTCCGGTCCTTCTTGTACTTGCTGACGCCGGCGGCTTCTTCGAAAAGTGTCCGGCGATATTCGGGATTGTCCGCGAGAACGTTCCGAATCATCGTCTCGTTCATCTGGGAATAATTGCCCGAACCTAGCCCCGAATCCAGAAAGAGGTTCTGGATATCCTTGAGGCGGCACTCCTGGTTGTTAATCAGGTATTCCGTGAGACCGTCGCGGTGCGCCCTGCGCGTAATCATCACTTCGGAATATTCGGAAGAAAGATTCCCGTCGCTGTTGTCGATGACCAGGGAAACCTCGGCGAGACTCATCGCGGCACGCTCTTCCGTTCCCGAAAAGATGACGCTCTGCATCTTGTCCATGCGGAGCACCGAAGCGCGCTGTTCCCCCAAGACCCAGCGGATCGCATCGACGATGTTCGACTTGCCCGCTCCGTTCGGGCCGACGACAGCCGTGAGGCCGCCACCCGGAAAGGTGACCTCGGTCCGCTGCGCAAACGACTTGAATCCGAAAATCTTTAGCTTGGTAATCTTCACGACGGCTCAAAAATAAATTCAAAGGACGGTTTCATTCGAACTTCAAAATCCAGAGGCTGTCTTTTCGGGAGATTTTCGCAAGTTCGCTTCCGCCGTCAAACCGGATCTTTCCCAGTTCGACAGGCTTCCAGCGACCGTCCGCTTTCGCTTCGAAAACGATGCGGAACGACCCGACAAAATCCCGTTCGTGGACATGCGAAAGTTCCCCGGGAGCGACCTCTTCCGGAATCCAAACCAGCGTATCGCTTTCGCCGACGACGGAAAAATTCCGGATAGTCCGGTCCGAGAGGTTCTTCACCTGCAAGCGTTCCGTGGATTCCCAGACAAGATGTGTACAGGCAAGAAGCGGAAGGAACAGAGCGCCTAGAAGCAGCCGTTTCATTTTGCATTCTCCCGGACGATGCCCTTTGCCGTGATTTCGCGCGGAGCGGGTTGCGAGCCGCTTTTCGAGCGGGACGCTTCGAATTCCTTTTCGCGTTCCTCGCGACGCTGTTTCTTCACTTCGTCGTCCGTTTCGATTGTCCGCGTAATCATCGGCGAGGACTTCGCCCCGTTCAAGCCGATAAACTTGTCAAAAATTCTCTCGATTCCAAAATGGAACTGCGCGATAAAGGTTCCCCGCAGCCCGAAGACATTCTCGATATCGTTTACATGGTTGTAGGCGATTCGCACAAAGGGAAGAGTTAATCCGCCGCCCCAGAGCAAGTCGCCGTTATCCTTGCGGTAGCACGTCAAATCGACGGAAACGACCTTGGACGGATCCGGATAGTATTTGAGGGCGAAAAATCGGAGAGCCTTGTCGGGAAAATAGAACGCGAGTTCCGCATAGAGCCTTTGCGCAAAAAGGTTCTGCTCCCAGAAAATCCGGGCGGAATCCCGGACGTAGGACTTCCCGTCGTAAAAGGCGAAATCGAGGTTAGGCAGATAGGTCAGCGGTCCCGAAGCTTTTCCGTTTAAAATTTCCTTGGATTCCAGGTTCAGCGAAAGGCGCACATGGCGAAAATCCGAGTGGTGGAAAGTCGTCTGCACCGACACGGGACCGAACACGGCCATCGCCCATTCAAAGAGGCTGTCGGATTCCGCTTCATAGACCTTTCCCACATATTCGGGATTCGTGTACTGGATGCCCCCGGCAAATCCTAAACCTTTCTGCGGACTTGCCAAGGAAAACCCCGCCGTCTGGACGCTCCGAATCAGCGAAAATTCGCTGTAATGCGGGAACAGGAGAAAATCCTCGCTGTCCCAGCCATGGCGTTCCACCCACCAAAGTGCGCCCAAGTCCCAGCCGCTCTTTCCCAGTTCCTCCGCAAAATAGCCGGCAAAATTCTGCCGCAGCACATAGCCTTCGTGCTTTCCGAAATCCGTCGAAAGTTTCGACTGGCTCGGCAGCGGAAAGTAGTACAGGTTGAGCCCGACATAGCCATCGACGCCCGGTCGAAAAACCGAGCCGAATTCCCGGAGCTGCAAATCGCGGACGGCGTTTCCGCCAAGAGAGACTCCCGCGGTCGAAACGTTTCCCGCAAAGGAAAGGGAAACAAGAAACAGCATGCATCGAACGATGCACGCCGCTCCAAGTTTATTTTCTTTAAAAAATGCCATCAGTCCAGCGTATGGACAAGCAGACCGTCACGGAGCTTCGGTTCAAACCAAGTGCTCTTCGGCGGCATGATTTCTCCCGCATCCGCAATGGCCATCAGCTGATCGAGCGTCGTCGGGAACATGGCGAACGCAACCGCCCATTCCCCGGAATCGACACGCTTTTCCAGTTCGGAAAGTCCGCGGATTCCGCCGACAAAATCGATGTTTTTCGCTGTCCGAGGGTCATCGACCCCGAAGAGCGGCTTCAAAACCAGCTTCTGGAGAAGCGCGACATCGAGACTATCGACCGGTCCGAGGTTCTGCAGGTATTCCGGTTTGAATGCGCAGGCATACCATTTTCCCTGCAGATACATGTTCACCACGTTCTGACGCTCCGGGTGCGCAGCGGCGGACAGTTCGCTTACCATGCAGACCTCGCCGAGCTTTTCCATGAACTGTTCCGGTGTGCGGCCGTTCAAATCCTTGAGGACGCGGTTGTAGTCCAAAATCTTGAGCTGGGTGCTGGGGAAAAGAATCGCGAGGTAGCGGTTGTATTCCTCGGAACCCGTGTTGTTCGGATTCTGGGAGGCCCGATATCCCGCGGCCCGGGCGCCTGCTGCGCTCCGGTGATGTCCGTCCGCGATATAGCTGACAGGAACAGCATCAAAGGCGCGGCAAATCTTTTCAATTTCGGCATCGTCATCGATCACCCAGACCGTATGCCCGAAGCCGTCGCTTTCCGTCACGAAATCGTAAACGGGCTTCCGGCGGATGATTTCACCGAGGAGAGCGAACTGGCCGTTATCGCGGTAAGTGAGGAAAACAGGTCCCGTGTTGGAATTCGTCGCGAGGATATGGCGCAAGCGGTCGTCTTCCTTGTCCTTGCGCGTCAGCTCGTGCTTCTTGATGATGCCATCGAAATAATCCTTGGCGGGAACCGTGCAGACAAGACCGTACTGTTCCCGACCGTTCATCGTCTGGCGATAGATGTAGAGACAATCCTTCTTGTCAAAAGCGATGACGCCGTCGGCGATAAACTTGTCGAGGTTTTCCTTCGCATGGGCATAGACCTTCGAATCGTAGGCATCGACGGAATCCGGAAGTTCCAGCTCGGCGCGCGTAATGCGCAGGTAGGAATACGGGAGACCCTTGGCCATTTCCTTCGCCTCTTCGCGATTCATCACGTCGTAAGGCAAAGCGGAGATATCCTTCGCCTGGAGAGGATTTACCGGTCGGAGTGCTTTGAACGGAAAGATATGCATGTGTTTTCCTTTTTGCTTGGCTTCTTTCAAGACGATTTCGTCTTCCGAGATCAGCTCGTGGATATACTTGTTCTTCACCTGGATGTGCTTGCGCTTGCGATAAGAGACGATAAAATAGGCGGCAATCCCAAAGGCTAGCCCAAAGACAAAGGCGACAATCGTAATTCCGAGAAGAAACGCAAGCAGGTGCCCCGCAGCCTCGTTCCACAGCTTCGACACAACCTCGGTCACGTTCCGGAACGAAACCCCTTCGATTTCCTTGAGGAAGTCAAACGAAATCTGCGACGGCTGGAGAATCTTCTTGCCGATAAAGTAGCCCGCCGGATAGAAGAAGCCGAACTGGGTCAGCGGATTCGCGACAAACGAAGCGACCACCCCGGGGACCTTGGGCAACCGGAAAAGCGCGCACACCGCGACGGTCAGGATGATGGCGACGCCGATGGTCGGCCAGATACCGATGAAGACGCCAGCGAAAACGGAAAGGGAAACCAGAAACGCATCCATGCGCTTGGGAAACATCCGGTTGAAATAGACGCGCGAAATGCGCTTGAAGCGGGACTCGTTCGATTTCTTTCGCCTGTTATTCATTCGTGTGGAACCTCCAAGGACCGAAAACAAGATAGAAAATTTTGACCGCCTAGCGATTCTTTTTCAAGACTCCGCGCACGACATCGCGCCCACCGTGGAAACCGCGCAACAGATGCCGCTGCATGAAAAGGAAGAGGATGACCACGGGAAGCGTAGAAAGCGTCGCCGCCGCCATCATCAGATCGAAACGCGAACCGAACTGCCCGAAGAACAGGCGCATCCCGACGGGAATCGTCGCCGACGAAAGGTCAAACGAGAAAACCCAGGCGAGCATCAGCTCGTCCCACGAAAGGATAAAGATATAGACGCCCGTCGTAAAAATCCCCGGAAGCGCAGATGGAAGCGCCACCCGGAAAAACGCGGAAAGCGGCGTGCAGCCATCCATCAGGGCGGCTTCCTCGATTTCGCGGGGCAGCATCCGGAACATGTTGAAAAGAATCCAGGTCGCCATCGGAAGGAAAAGCGCCGAATAGAGCAGGACAATGCCGAGCTTTGTATTGAGCAGATGGATGGGCGTATGAATCTGCAGATAGGAAAGAATCAAGAACGCAGGAATGAGGAAGAGGATGTTCGGGATGACCTGGCTTGCGACAAGACCGCCGTTGAGAACATGGCGACGGCGAAACGACATCCGGGCAAGTCCGTATCCGGCAAGGGAACCGAGAAGAAGACATATCAGGACAGTCGAGAGGCAGATAACAAGCGAGTTCGAAAGGAAACGCCCGAAAGGAATCGTCCGCCACAGATCCTCGTAATTGCGGAAATGGAACCGAATCCTTCCCTCGGGAAGCGTGTAGCGTTCTTCAACCGCTTCCTTTTTCATCTGGACATTTGCAAGCATTCCGTTCTGCATCCCGACAAGGACGTTTTCCCCGTCGATGAAAAGGCTCGTCGCCGTTCCGCCGACCGAAACGGTTCTCTGCGACTTTACCTCGGACAGCAAGTCCCAGAGGTTCATCGCGACAAGCCCGTCGGAAATGCCAAAAAAGACCTTGCCGTCAAAGCTCTTCACCGCCGAAATGTCCGACGGAAACAGGCGGGAGTCCGCATAAAGCCGCTTCACGGCCTGTCCCGCCCGAAAGTCAAAAAAGACAATCTCCCTGCCGCAGGAAAAAATCACCGAGCTGCGGTTTACGACCGAAATTCTCAGATCGCGCCCGTTGTAGAAAGGAAGCCCCGACTCCCCGAAGGGATAGTTCGAAAGGACTTTTTTCTCATCGATATCGACGAGCGAAAAGCCCTGGTCGTGCGCAACGAGAACTTCCCGGTCGGAGACTCGCAGAATCCGCTGCACGGAACTCGACGGAAGCCCGTTTTGCGGCGTCACCCAATGGATGACCTTTTCGGGACTGTCCTTTTCGACGATAGCTACTCCTGGAAAAGATTCCCACCACATTCCCACGCATAGATACTTGCCAGCGACAGCGACCGAGACACCGTGATCGCTTGCCGGGATGCGGTTCACCCAGATGGGCGTCCAGGATATCCGGCGGTAAATGGTGAGCATCGAAGGGACACGTTCCGCAAGGCACCAGCGGAAAAGTTCCCGGTTTTCAAAAGCGGTCCGGTTCCTTTTCTTGAAAAGTCTCCCGATTGCCGGATTCACCCAGTCCGTTTTTTCCTGCCACTCGGAAAGCACTCGGGCGAGAAGCTTCGGCTTTTCGAGAATCCCGTTTAGCGAACCTATCAGAGCGCTGTCCCGCGGAAAAGATTCACCCAGCACGTCGGCAAGCGTCCACCTGGAATTTTCGACAAGCGGAACGGAATCGAGCATCGCGCCAAGCCTTGCGAACTCCTTTTCCGGTGTCTGGTTCGGAACAAAGCGGAACGGGGTGAAGTCGCTCCGTTCAAACGATTTCTTGAAATCGCGAAATGTCCAGGCGCGCTTTTTCTGCAACCGCAGAGGATCGATCGAAAGAAGTCCCCCGTCCGAAGAAAACGCGTAAAGGCTTGAACTGTCGCGGGCGTATCCCACTGTCGTCGTGCGCAGGTCGAAGCTCTTCGGCGAATTTTCAAGCGAGCCTTTCTCGAAGCGGTAAACCTGCCCGTGAAGCGTCCCGGCGACAAGCGCTCCGTCCGAAAGCTTTTCGAAAAAGACAAGATCGTTCGGGTAAGGGTCCGGGAGAATTTTCCCCTGCATGATTTCGCTCGCCCCGAGCAGCGAACTCCACGCCATCCACAAAAGCGGAAGGACGTTCAAAAGGGCGAAAATCCATGCGAGAACCTTAACCATTCAGCGTATCCCTCGCAAAAGCCCGATACCAGAGATTCACGCAGAGAAGCATAAAGATCATCATCAGCGTACCGAGCGCCGCCCCCGCACCGAAATTCCATGTCGAAAAAGACGTCCGGTAGAGGTAGGTCATCATCAGGTCGCCGAACTTTCCCGGAAAACCTGCGCCGTTCCCGAACATCATCGCGACGAGATTGAAGCTATACATATTGATGACCAGCGTTTCCAGGATGACAAGGGCGAAGACAGGCCTAAGCATCGGAAGCGTTATCCGAAGGAAACGGTCGCGAAGCGAAACGCCGTCAAGTTCCGCTGCCTCGTAGATGTCGCGCGGAATCGCCGCCAGCCCCGAAAGAAACATCATCATGCAAAACGGCCAATTGCGCCAGATAGCCGGAACGATAATCGCCCAGATGGTGTTCGGGCCGGTAAGCCAGTTTGGCTTGATGAGCGTACCGTCTGCGGTGTATTTCCAGACCGCGCCAAACAGCCCGGAAATCCTGTCCCAGTGGAGAAAGTCAAAGAGAATCATGTTCACGATTCCTTCGTCCTGCTGCCACATGAATCCCCAGAGCAGTCCGACGATATAGGTCGGAACGATCCACGAAACCATCAGCATGGTCCGGACAATTCCAGCCGTCGGAAATTTTTGCGAGACTAAAAGCGCGCCGAAAAGCCCGAGAAAAATGCACCCGCCCGAAACGCAGACCGTATAGAGAAGCGTGTTGCGGATAGCATCGAAAAGCCCCTCGCCCGAAGCGGAGGAAACCGCCGAAACAAAATTCCCGACCCGGAACTGTACACCGGAAATGTCCGATGCGCCAGGCTCCACGGAGAAAAACGGCAGGACTATGCCAAAAAGGACCGGCACAAAAAAGAATGCCGACAGGAAAAGGACAAAGGGCAAGACAAACAGGTAACGGCGCGCCATCAGTTGTCGCCCCTCTGCCGCCGGATGAAGCGGTTGATTTCCCCGTCCGCAGCCCGGATTTCAGCGAGAATTTCCTTTTCCGGCCAGGCATTTTCCGGGCTAGAGGTTATCAGGTCGAAAATATTCCCGAAGCGGCGCAAAAGGATTTCCGTCTCGATTTCGCCCCAATAGGGAACCGCCGGGTAGGAGCGCAAATGGTAAATCATCTGCTGGAAAACCTCCCGCCGGGCGTCTTCCTTGAAAAAGGGATACTCGTATGTCGAAAGAAGCGCCGGAAGAAATCCCGTCACACGGGCGAGCGAAAGCTGGACATCGGACCGGGCGGAAAGATACTTGACAAGAGCCATCGCAGCGCGCCTGTGCGGGGAAAAGCGGAAGACGGAAAGGTTCGAACCGCCGGCAAAATAATACGGTTCCTTGCCGGGAGGCGCAGACGGCGGCAGCATACAGGAATAGTTTCTCGCCGTGACATTTTTTGACGAACCTCCCAAAAAACGGGGACTGTCCAGGTA
>CAVKXR010000084.1:0-9124 GCA_963660275.1 Oscillospiraceae bacterium | reverse complement strand
AAAGGCTTTTAACACTTGCCCGTCTAGGCTTTTATCGCGAAGCGACCCTTTTTTCTGCCTGTCTGCCGACAGCCAAGCCTACCCGGCGAGGGGCAAGCTCGCCAACCTGTCATTGTCGAGCATAGATCCGTCAAATGTCATAAATGTCATTACCGGGCATAGACCCGGTAATCTCCTGTATAAATAAGGATTTCCCGTGTCTGCGTCCGCCGCAGCGAACAAGCACGGGAATGACATTGTAGCGCACCGAGGAATGCACCGCCCCCGCGTCCCATGTCCCGCTTAGCTCATCCCGAAAACTTAAATGTGCGCAGTTCTAAGCTCTAAGTTCTCTCAACTAAGCTCTGAATACCGGACCTAGCTCGGCAAGCTCGCTAAACTGTCATTGTCGGGCTTGAACCAACAATCCCCATACAAGAGATTCCCGTGTCGGTGCACGGGAATGACATGGAAACGAAAGCCTAAGAATGACAGCATCCCTTGTCCCTCGTACCGCTTCCCGAAAATTTAGACGTTCAAAACTCTAAATTCTCGCAACTAAAACAAGCTTCCACATCTAACCACTAGGGCCAAATCGTGAAATTTTTCAAAAAACAGCGATTTCATAAAATTTTCAAATTAATTTGTGCTTAAACAACGGATTTTTCAAAAAACTTTCTATATTTTCAAGCGAAAATCAACAAGAGGTATTTTCATGGCAACAGTGATCCGTCTCGCCCGTTTTGGCAAAAGACACCATTCCGTTTACCGTGCAGTCGTCATCGACAATCGCAAGGCTCGCAACGACAGCTTTATCGAACAGGTCGGCTTCTACGATCCGAACCACAAGAAACCGGTCATCACGTTCGACCAGGAAAAGGTTTTGAAGTGGCTCAAGACCGGAGCCCAGCCGTCCGACACCGTCGCTTCCCTTCTCCGCCAGAGCGGCATTCTCGATCTCTTCCACGAAATCCGCGCTGGTCGTTCCATCGAAGGCAAGACCGCTACCCCGCGTCCGGAAAAGGCCAAGAAGGCAAAGCTCGGTCCCAAGGCCAAGGCTCGCCTCGAAGCCGAAAAAGCCGCCAAGGAAGCCCCCGCCGAAGAAGCAGCTCCGGCTGCCGACTCCGCTCCGCAGGCCTAATTTTCAAAACCGGTTCGCCGAACCCTGTGCGGAAACCAAGCACGGGGTTTTCTTTTGAAGCATCATGGAAAACGCAAACAAAAAGGATTTGGTCGTCGTCGGACACTTGATGAAGCCCCACGGTTTCAGGGGTGAAATCAAATGCGCCCCGCAGACGCACGATATGACGCGGTGCCAGAAGTTCACCACGGTATATGCAGTGTCCAAAAATGCGACCATTCCGCTCGAAGTCGAAAGTGCGCGCATCGCTCACGATGTCTGGCTGCTCCGCTTCAAGGGCTATGATTCCTCGGAATCGCTGAAGCCTCTGATCCACGCGGACATTTGCGTTCCCATGGACGAACGGATTCCCGCCCCCGAAGGCGAGTATTATTTTTCGGATCTCGAAGGGTTTTCCGTCATCGGGGATTCCGACGAGGAAATCGGGAAAGTCCTGTCCGTCGAAGCCCTTCCGAGCGTCAATGCGTTTCGCTTTGTGTACAAGGGAAACGAAATCCTCGCCCCCTGGACAAAAGAATGTGTCCTGTCTATCGACAGCGAAAAGCGCACGGTGCGCATTTCCGAAGCATTCCTTGAAAAGCTCTTCGCGATGAGGGTCGAATGAAAATTGACTGCATCACGATATTCCCGGAGATGTTCGCTCCCATGGAACATTCCATCGTCGGCAGGGCGCAGAAGAACGGGCTTTTCTCTTTTCGGACGGTCTATCTCCGCGACTTCGCCGTGAACGATTACGGCCAGATCGATGATGCGCCTTACGGCGGCGAACCGGGCATGGTCCTCCGACCGGAACCGCTCGCTCGCGCAATCCGCAGCACGCAAGTAAAGGAAGATGGCGGAAAGGTCATCTTTCTCACCGCGGACGGTGTCCCGTTTTCGCAAAGGCTCGCCAAAGAACTTTCTGCGGAAAATCATCTGGTCCTTGTCTGCGGGCATTACAAGGGAATCGACGAACGCATCCGGGAAAGCTATGTCGATATGGAAATTTCCATCGGAGACTTTGTCGTCAGCGGCGGCGAACTACCGGCGATGCTCCTGACCGACGCAGTCGTGCGGCTTCTTCCCGGTGCGCTAGGACATAAAGAATCTGGAGAAACGGACTCCTTTGCACAGGGTCCCCTCGGCTGGCCCGTCTATACCAGGCCCGAGGTTTTTGAAGGCAAATCCGTTCCAGAAGTGCTCGTTTCCGGGCATCATAAGCGGATTTCCGAGTGGAGAAGGGCGGAATCTTTAAAAAGAACGCAAGAAAGACGTCCCGACATCTACGAAAAATTGCAAATAGATACTAAATTTGGCAAACAATAACAGAGGTCACAGAATATGTCCCTTAACATCCAAGCGATTCAGCAAGAAAACAAGAAAACGGATCTTCCGGAGTTCCGCACCGGCGACACCATCACGGTGAACGTCAAGGTCATCGAAGGAACCAAGGAACGCATCCAGCCGTTCAAGGGTGTCGTCATCCAGCAGAAGAGCACCGGCATCGGTGAAACCGTCACCGTCCGCAAGATGTCCGACGGTGTGGCCATCGAACGCATCTTCCCGCTCCACAGCCCGCGTATCGCTTCTTTCGAAGTCAACCGCCAGGGCAAGGTCCGCAAGGCTCGCATCTACTACATGCGCAAGCTTTCCGGCAAGGCTGCCCGTATCGAAAAGCGCGAAGGCTAGTTTTCTAGACGGTATCCCTTTGGTCTCGGAGGGTCCCGTAAACAGCCTTTCCTGTTTCCCGTTTGAACGTATTTCACTTCAAGCGGGTTTTGTTGTTTTAAAAAAAGGCGAGCGAACCGCCGAGATGATCTATGTGGAAGAAGGCGAACTGGAAGCCTTTGACGACGAGAAAATCCTATACCCGATTCCGCAAGGTTCCCTGATCGGAGTTGCCGCCGTTATGGACGGGACGCCTTTTTCCGAAAGCGTCCGCACGGGCAAAGGCGCTACAATCGTAAAAATCGACAAGAAAGCGATGGAAAGCGTCCTCCAGAAAGTCCCTGCCTGGATGCTCGCCCTGGTTTCTTCGCTTTCGTCCGAATACAAGCTGTTGAAAAAATCCGCAAACAAGCCGATTTATGCGGATTCGCTCGAAAGTTTCACGCTTTTCCTCGCCAAACGGACCGGAAGCGAACCTCTCGATACGGCCCAGGTTCTCCGGGAATACAGGTGGCAGACCCGCGCGACAAAAGAAGAAACGGCAGCAGCGCTCAAGGAACTTCTCCGGCGCAAGTTTGCAAGGCTCGAACCGGACGATTCGGGAAAGCCGAACGCCCGCCTTCTCACGGTGAAGCCCAAACTGCTGAACATCCTTTTCGAGTATCTCCAATCCTCTCGCCAAGGGGAAACCTATCCCCCGTTTGGACTTTCCCCCAGGGAACGCTTTTGCCTCGAAGCGCTAAGCCTCGAAGATTCCCTGTTCACGAGGACTCGAAAGGAATGGCTGGAATATCTGACAAGAAAAGTTTCCCGTGCGGATTTCATCATCGTCATCAAGTTCGTCGAGCTTGGCATTTTTTCAAAAGTCCCGGATACGGACAAGCTGTTTCTCGAGACAGATATCCTCGATAAGTATCTCAGCGCAATCCACGGGGAACGCAACATCAAGGGGCTTCTGTGAAAAGGTTACACGCAAGAGACGTCCTTTTTTCGGAAGGCGAAACCGACGGCAAGCTCTTTATCGTCCAGAAGGGAGCCTTTGTTGCACAAAGGAAGGAAGGCGCAAAAGTCCGATCCAAGGAGACCGTCCTGCCGCATTCCGTGGTTGGAAAGGATTCCCTTTTGGATTTTGCTCCGCATCGTTACACGCTCCGCGCGATGGAAACCTCCGAAGTCGAAGAGATTTCGCAAGATGATCTTTCTTCCGCATTCAAGAATCTGCCTGCCTGGTTTTCCCCGTTTCTGCGCTTTATGGAATCCAGGGTGCAGACGGTAAAAAAGAACAAGGCGACGCTCGACAAGATCCACGCCATCCCGACAAGCCTCTTCGTTTGTGCGAAATATGCGAAGCATCTCAACGAAGCGATTTTTGATCTGGATAAAATCGCGAACGACATTCGCGCAATCAACGGCCTTGATTACACCGAAACGCTCGACCTGTTCCAAGGATTTTGCGATTTGGGCATTTCCGAAATCATCCCGGGCGAACATCCCCAAATCCGCTTTTACCGCAAGAATCTGCCGCAGCTCCTCTATCGAACACTGTTTGCCCGCATGACAGGCAAGGCACTACCGCGATCCATCCTTTCGGCAAACGACCAGACCATCCTCACCGCGTTTATCTCGGCGGCAAAGACCAAAGGCCACGAAAACGATAGCCGGATTTTTATTTTCGCCAAGGATTTCCTTGCGACCTACCGGAAACTTTTCCCGGGCATCAGTCTCACCCGACGAGCCTTTGCCAATCTCATCCAGTGCGGCTACCTTTCTTCCTCTCCGGAATTTTCATCGGGCGTCGAACTGGACGCCATCGAAGAGTTTTACGGCGACCGGGAAGCGGTCAAGGACCTGCTCGAACTGAACCGCGCCTATCCGCTGCTCGACAAACGCCTGTTGAAAGCGATAAACCATACGGCAGACAATTCCTGATTTTAATTTTTCTAAATTGGAAGCATTCATTTTACCAAAAGGATTTTTATGAAATACTCCGCTCTCCTCGCCCTGGTCTTTGCCGCATCCGCCTTCGCCGATGAAGCCGCCCCCGCCGAACAGCAAGGCGGTTCCATGTTTATGGGACTTCTTCCGTTCATCCTGATGTTCGTCGTCATGTATCTCTTCTTCATCATGCCCAAGCAAAAGGAAATGAAGAAGCTCGATGCGATGCGCAAGGCCTTGAAAAAAGGCGACCAGGTCCTGACAACGGCGGGTATCATCGGGTCTGTCGTGAATATCGAAGGAAATATCGTCACGGTCAAGACCGGAAGCGACACGAAGCTCGACTTTGAACAGGCTGCCATTCTCCGCGTGCTCAATGCGGACGACAAGAAAGCGGCAAAATAATGGCCGTTCTGGACATCAAGGTTTACGGCAATCCCGTTCTGCGCGAGAAATGCAAGCCGGTCGAAGCGATAACGCCGGAACTTGTTGCGCTTGCGCACGATATGCTCGACACGATGTACGATGCCGGAGGCGTAGGACTTGCCGCTCCGCAAGTCGGAAAAGACGTTCGCCTGGTAGTCATCGATCCGGCGCGTCCCGACGAGAACGAGACTCCCGCACCCCGGATTATCTTCAACCCGAGCTGGGGAACGGAACCCGATTCGGAAGATGTTCCCTACGACGAAGGCTGTCTTTCCGTTCCGGACGTTTTCTGCAACGTCTATCGCCCCGGAAAAATCTGGATTCGCTACACGGATGAAAACGGGCAGACAGTCGAGGAACATCACGTCGAGGGACTTCTTTGCCGCTGTTTCCAGCACGAAACGGATCACTTAGACGGGAAGCTCTTTGTCGATGTCATCTCGACCGCGGACAGGGAACTCAACCGCTCCAAGCTCCGGGACATGGTAAAGAAAGAAAAGAAAAAACTGGAATCGAAAAAAACGGGAAAACGATGATAAGCCGACTTCCGCTGTTATTTCTCGCCATCGGGCTTTCAAGCTGTGCACCGCTTCCGCCGCTTGTCACCGATCCGATTGAAGCGAAGTCAGCGGAAGTTTCATCCTCTTCCGAACAACTTGAAACCGCCGCAGTCTCTCCGGAGAGCGCCTCGTCTTCCTCTATGGAAGGCTCGCCCAATTCAACCGAAACCTTTACGCCGATACTTCCGTCGCAGTCCGTTCAAGCGGATTCAATCCCTGAACCCGGCAAAATGGCATACCCGGCAAGGGTTCTTCCCAAAGATTTGCAGAGGGATTTCCGTGTCGGCATCCAGGTAGGGATTTCCAAGGCGGAAATTTCCGGAAAAGCTTTTACAACGAGCACCCATGGCGCAGATTCCGCATCCGACAAGATCCAAACGGGAAGCCTGAAATTCTCAGCAAAAAGCGGACGCATCCAATCCGCTGCGGGCCAGTCGGATTCCGTCTGGATTTTCCCCATAGAAAATTCCCGGATTTCCGTCGGAGGCAAGGAATACCGCGGAAAGATTCTTCTCGTAATCGCATCGGGAAAACTTAACGTCATCAACGTCCTCCCCATCGAAGACTACCTGAAAGGCGTCGTACCGCATGAAATCGGCAAACTGGACTCAAGCATGTTCGAAGCGCTCAAGGTCCAGGCGGTCGCCGCGCGCACATACGCCTACCGCCATTACAATTCGAGAATTTCCCAAGGCTTTGACGTCTATGCGACAGTCCAGGATCAGGTCTATAACGGCAGTTCGGGAGAATCCCCTCTGACCAATGCGGCGATAGACGCCACCAGGAATCTCGTCCTGACCTATAACGAAAATCTCGTCGAAGCCTATTACCATTCCACATGCGGAGGCTACACGGAGGGCGTCGAAACCTGGGGACTTTCCCCGGTCCCCTACCTGCAAAGCCAAAACGACATGAAGACCGCAGACAGCGCCTGGTGCACAGGCCCGCACTCCTCCTGGAAAAAAGTCTATAGCGAAAAAGAACTTGTGGCGATGTTCAAGCGAAACTTCAAGGAGGCTCGCGCCGAGGGAAAGTCTAATTTCGGAGGCATCCAGCAGATTGAAATCAAATCGACTTTTCCGGGCGGACGCGTCGCGGAACTCGAAGTTCTGACCGACAAGGGAATCTTTACCGTCCGGGGTGACCGAACACGCTGGCTCTTCAAGGAAGGATCCAAAATTCTCTCTTCATCCAAATTCAAGATCGAAAAGAGCGGCAAGGTCTGGATTCTTGACGGATCGGGTTTCGGGCACGGTATCGGAATGTGCCAAATGGGAACCCGGGAACGCGCAAAGGCTGGGCAAACCTTTGACGCAATTCTCAAGGCATACTATCCGGGAACTGTCCTAGAATGTATCCAGAGCGAAGAGTAGCGGTTCTCAGCGAAGGCTGCGCGGCTAATTTCGGAGACGGCGAAGAAATCGGCGAAAAGTTCGCCCAGAAAGGCTTTCACGTATCTTTTGAATTTCCATCCGAAACGCCAGATGCGATAATTCTCAACGCCTGCACAGTCAAGGGCATTTCGGGTGCGGTCAAGCTCGCAAGAAAAATCCGTTCAAATTTTCAAAAAGTTCCGGTCTGGGTGACAGGCTGCGCAACAGAAGATTTAAGGCGCGAACTGGAACGGCTCTATCCGGATTTTGTTTTTGGCCCAAAAGACGCCCATAGAAACGAAGAAGCCTTTCGGCAATTTACACACAAACTAAGCATTCCCCAGACAGAACAAGCGGCATCGTCCCAAGACATTTCAAGTCACTGCGGAATCGGCATCGTCAATATCGAGGAAGGCTGTCTCGACAGCTGCCATTACTGCTCCACGCATCTTGTCAAGGGAATTTTAAAAAGCGCTTCGCCGGAATCCATCGTCCGCCGCGTCCAAAAAAAAGTCGAGCAAGGCAACAGGGAAATTTTCCTGACGGGGCAGGACACCAGCTGCTACGGTTTCGACATCCATACGAACCTGGCGGAACTTTTGCAGCGCATCATCGTGAAAGTTCCCGGTGATTACAGGATTCGCGTCGGGATGGGAAACCCGCGACACGTCTTTCGCTATCTGGATGCTCTCGTCGAAACATTCACCGACGAACATCTCTACAAGTTCATCCACATTCCCGTGCAAAGCGGCAGCGACAAGATTCTCCGGGCGATGAACCGCCGACACAGCTGTTCGGATTTCTTTCAAATTGCAGAAACTTTTTTGACGCATTTTCCCGAGCTGAATCTCGGAACGGACATCATTGTCGCCTACCCCGGAGAAACGCGCGAAGATTTCGAAGCGAGCCTTGAACTAGTCCGAAAAGTCCGCCCATCGATTTGCAATATCACGCGGTTCGTTCCGCGGGAAGGAACTCCGGCGGCGAAACTGCCTGATGCGATATCCAAAGAGGAACGCTATGCCCGCTCGGCGGAAATGTCCCGGCTTTTTCAGTCAATTGCGCTAGACAACAACCGGAAATTCATCGGAAAAAAACTAAACGTCATCGTCGAAAAAAAAGGTTCGCGCCCGGGAACGACAATTGCCCGGGATGATTTCTACCGACCTGTCGCCCTCCGCGGAGAATACGCATTCGGGACAGATCTTTGCGTACAAATTAAAGAAGCGGAAACATTCGCCCTTCTCGGCGAACCCGTTTAATCATTTGCCGTTGTAGCGTTCCATGCACTTGGCGATTCCAAGCCTAAAGTAACATTCGACCAAAGCGGGAACCTTGTCAAGCGCGAAATCGAATTTTTTCCGGTCCTCATCCGAAAATTTTGCAAGCACCCAGTTCGCCAAGTCCCATTTTAAAGGGCACTTGCCCACCCCGAAGCGCACCCGAGGAAACCCGTCCCCGATATGCTCGATGATATTTCGAAGCCCGTTCTGTCCACCGTGGCTGCCGCTAGCCCGGATGCGAATCCGTCCGACATCCAGGTTGATATCGTCCGAAAAAACGAGCAGACGTTCCGGAGAAACCTTGTACCAAGTCATGAGCGCCTGCACCGCTTCACCGGAAAGATTCATAAATGTCTGCGGTTTTGCGAGCAGAACCTCTTCCCCGGCGACAGAGACTTTTTGCGTCAGCGCCTTGTGTTCGGCTTTCCAAGGCTTTGAACCATCGGACAGTTTTTGAACAGCCATAAATCCGGCATTGTGGTGCGTATTTTCATACTGGCCACCCGGATTTCCCAAACCGACAATCAGATACATAAACCCTCCACGGTCAATGCGTTTCGCTCTCGGACATTTCCATGTCCCGAAAGAACTTCAGACCGTCAAATCGATTTTTCAAAAGATTGATGCAGCCACCGATCATGTAAAGCGATCCGGTGACAAGAACAGGAGAATTTTCCGCCGCAGCCCGAACCGACTCTAAAAAACTTTCGGACAGCGTTGCGGAAATTCCCACTTGACAGCCCAAGGATTTCAATTCTGCGGCAACATCCTCGATTTCAC
>CAVKXR010000083.1:0-9209 GCA_963660275.1 Oscillospiraceae bacterium | reverse complement strand
TCCTTTCTCCTATTGTTTTTAACAAAAATAAGAAAAAAAAACGTTCGTCAATATCTTTTGGAAACTTTTCGTTCTTTACCCTTGTCTAGACCGGATTTTCATTCCAAAAGCATCCGGCGAACAAAAATTTTTAAATTGAACTGCGTAGAATATTGATTTCGGAGATAACGATGAAAATTGCAGTGATCGGCGGTGCAGGCTATATCGGTTCCCACACGGTTCGGGAACTTCTCGACGCAGGGCATGATGTCCACGTTTTCGACAACCTTTCGACCGGGCTTCGCCAGAATCTGTTTCCCGAAGCGGGATTTACACAAGGCGATATTTTAAATTCCAAGGAACTAGAAGCATTCCTTGGCGATTTCAGGCCCGAAGGGCTCGTGCATCTCGCTGCGTTCAAGGCGGCGGGAGAATCCATGACAAATCCCGAGAAGTATAGCGTAAACAACATCAACGGCTCCATCAACATCTTGAACGCCGCCTCCGCGAACAAAGTAAGGTATATCGTCTTTTCGAGTTCCGCAGCCGTCTATGGCGCCCCAAGATACATGCCGGTTGACGAAAAGCATCCGACGGATCCGGAAAACTACTACGGCTTTACCAAGCTCGCTATCGAAAGGTTCCTGAACTGGTACGACAAGCTTCGCGGCATCCGATTTGCCGCGCTCCGCTACTTCAACGCCGCCGGTTACGACGTCAAGGGACGAATCACCGGTCTTGAAAAGAATCCGGCGAACCTGATTCCTGTCGTCATGGAAGTCCTTGTCGGCAAGCGCAAGGAAGTTCTCGTATTCGGAGACGACTACGACACCGCCGACGGAACAGGCGTCCGCGACTACATCCATGTAAACGATCTCGCCCGCGGACATAAAATGGCTTTCGATTATCTGCAAAGCCACGACAAGAGCCTGACAGTCAATCTGGGAACGCAATCCGGAGCAAGCGTTCTCGACATTATCCGCGGAGCAGAAAAGGTTTCCGGGAAGAAAGTTCCCTACCGCATCGTGGAACGTCGTCCCGGCGACCCGGCAGCGCTCATCGCCAATCCGTCCAAGGCGAAAGAGCTTCTCGGCTGGGAAGCCAAGTATTCCGACTTGGAAACGATTCTCTCCACGACGTGGAAAGCCTACCAGGCAAAGCCTATCGCATAAAAAAAAGCCCGGTTTTCACCGAGCTTTCCGCATTTAATCGATTTTTCGATTACAGGCCTTTCTTGAACTTCTTGATCATCGAGGAGAGCTTGTTCGGCTGTGCGTTTCCCTTGCGAGCGAAATTCGGGTTCGGTCCGCCGAGACGCGCCTTTAGGTCCGCAATCGTCGCGTGAGGCTTGATACCGCCTTCGTGACGAGCGCGCCCATGCTGATTTCTAGGACCGCGACCGGCACCGGCAACGCCATCGACCTGTTCCTGCTTCATCGAAAGGCTGATGCGCTTTTGCCCCGCATCCACGCCGAGAACGCGAACTTTCACGACATCGCCGACCGTCAAGACCGTCTTCGCGTCTTCCACGAACTTGTCGCTGATTTCCGAGACGTGGACAAGCCCGTCCTGGTGCACACCGATATCGACAAACGCACCGAAGTTCGCCACGTTCGTCACCACGCCTTCCATCCAGCTGCCGGTGACGAGATCGTTGATACTCTTGATCTTGTCGTCGAATTTCGCATAGCGGAATTCCTTGCGCGGATCGCGGCTCGGCTTTTCGAGTTCGGAGAAAATATCTTCGAGGGTGTGCTTTCCGACCGTATCCGAGAGGAACTCTTCGGGAGAAAGCGACTTAATTGCGCTTGCGTTTCCGACGAGATCCTTGACCGCGACACCGGCCTTTTCCGCCATCCGTTCGACAAGCCCGTAGTTTTCCGGATGCACCGCGCTGCAATCGAGCGGATTTTCCGCTCCCGGAATCCGGAGGAATCCCGCTGACTGTTCGAACGCTTTCGGTCCAAAGCCCTTGACTTTCAAGACATCCTGGCGGCTCTTGAATGCGCCGTTTTCTTCGCGGTACTTCACCACGTTTTCGGCGAGCGTCGCAGAGACTCCGGCCACATGCGTGAGAAGCGGAGCGCTTGCGCTGTTCAAATCGACACCGACCATGTTCACGCAGCTTTCCACGACTTCGTCCAAGCGTTTTTTCAGTTCGCGCTGGTTCACGTCATGCTGATACTGTCCCACGCCGATCGACTGCGGATCGACCTTCACCAGTTCCGCCAGCGGATCCTGCAAACGGCGTCCGATGGAAATCGCTCCACGGGTCGTCACGTCTTCGTTTGGAAATTCCTGGATGGCGATAGGGCTTGCGGAATAAACGGACGCGCCCGCTTCCGAGACCACGACTCGAGCGGGCTTCTTGCCCTTGAACTTGTGCGCGATTCCTGCGACAAAAGCATCCGTTTCGCGGCTCGCCGTACCGTTTCCGATAGCGATCAGGTCGATGTCGTATTTTTCCACAAGCGAAGCGATGTAGTCACCGGCTTCGGCAACTTTCTTTTGCGGTTCGTGCGGGAAGATGACTCCGTGATCGATAAACTTTCCGTTCTTGTCGAGGACCGCAACCTTGCATCCCGTGCGGAATCCCGGATCGAGAGCGAGAACAGCCTTGTGACCAGCTGGCGGCGCAAGCAAGACATCCTGCAGGTTCTTGCTGAAAACCTTGAACGCTTCTTCTTCGGCCTTGTCCTTTAAAAGAAGGCGGACTTCGCTTTCGAGGCTCGTCTTGAGAAGGCGTTCCCAGGCATCCTTGCACATTTCTTCGAGATAAGGCTTCCAGATGCTGTCGCCCTTGATAATCTGGCGCTGCAGATAGGAAACCAGTTCCGCATCGGGCATTTCGATGGCGAGCCGAAGAACCTTTTCCTTTTCGCCGCGACGAAGCGCGAGCATCCGATGGCTCGGAATCTTCGAAACCGGTTCCGAGAAGGCGTAGTAATTCTTGAACTTGGTTTCCTGCTTTTCGAATTCCTTGCGGACTTTCGACGTCATGACGCCCTGCTTTTCGATCTGCAGACGCAAGTATTGGCGGAACTCGGCATTGTCGGCGACTTCTTCCGCGAGGATGTCGCAAGCGCCTGCGATTGCAGCCTTCGGATCGGCCAGTCCCTTTTCTTCCGAAAGATAAATGCGACCGATTTCTTCCGGCGTGTTCGTCGTCTCTTCCTGGGCCATGATCGTGCGTGCGAGCGGTTCGAGGCCGCATTCCTTCGCAATCGTCGCACGGGTACGCTTTTTCGGTTTGTAAGGCGCGTAAAGGTCTTCGAGATTCGTCTTGTCCTTGCAAGCTTCGATTTGCGACTTGAGTTCCGGCGAAAGTTTTCCCTGTTCTTCGATGGATTTCAGGATGGTCGCCTTGCGCTCTTCGAGTTCCTGTAGATATTCGCGACGATGCTGGATATCGCGAAGTTCAATTTCGTTCAGTGTTCCGGTCTGATCCTTGCGGTAACGCGCGATAAACGGAATCGTTCCGCCCTGGTCCATCAGTTCCAGAGCCTTGGCGATGCGCCACTCTTCCAGTTTCAGTTCCTCGGAAATAACTTGCGAAAAATTCATGTTCGATTCCTCAAATGTGAAAATCGTTTGAGCCGATGATTTTGCCCGCGCCTACGGAAAAGCCTTTCGGCACCTGTCGCCACAGCCTCTCCGGACGCTCAGAAAATACTTGCAAATCTGTAAAAAACGGCAAAATCATTCCACGCCAAATCTAGCAAAAGAGCCCTTGCGATGTTTGCCCGAAACACGACAAAATGTTAGTTTTTACGAAAGTCGCTTCAAAAAGCGAACCAGAACATCTCATTTCAACAGGTATTCCCATGTCCGACTGCATTTTCTGCAAAATCATCCGCGGTGAAATTTCCTCGAACAAAGTTTACGAAGACGACGAATTTTACGCATTTCGCGACCTGAATCCGCAAGCCCCCACGCACGTTCTCGTCGTTCCCAAGAAGCACATCGAGAGCCTCCTCGACATGCAGGAGGAAGATTCCCCGCTGATGGGTCGTCTGCTTTTTTGCGCACAAAATATCGCGAAGAAGGAAGGTCTCGCCGAAAGCGGCGCGCGTTTCGTTTTCAACGCAAAAGGCGATGCCGGCCAGACGGTTCCGCACATCCACTGTCACATCCTCGGCGGGAAAAGGCTCGACGACAGCTTCGGAGCAAAAGCCTAAGTGCTCAAGCGGACCAAGGCAATCGTTCTCCACCGGATGCCTTACAGCGATTCTTCGCTCATCGTGAAAGGCTTCTCTTACGACTTTGGTGTCCAATCGTTTCTTGTCAAAAGCGCAAGAAAAAACAACAGCCCGTTCCAAGGTTCGCTCGACCCGCTTGCCGAAAGCGAAATCGTCTTCAACGATTCCGGCAAAAGCGATTTGCACTTTATCCGCGAAGCGTCCCTCGTCGAATGGTTCCCTCGCCTGCGAAAGGACTTGGAACTCTCGGCGATGGCGAGCGTCATGGCGGAGATTCTTTTACGCTACCTGCCCGCAGGCCTCTCCCAGGAACTCGAGTTTCGCTACACGGAAAAGGCTCTGAAAATTCTCGACAACGGGCCGAATCCGAAAGATGCTCTCGTTCGCTGGATGTGGCACATCATGGATCTTTCCGGTTACGCGCTTTCGCTTACCGAATGCGTCCGCTGCGGAGCGAGCCTTTCCGAAGCTCCGGCAGATTTTCATTTTGAATCCGGAGGCGCCATTTGCAAAGATTGCCTCGGAAACTTCGAACCGGAACACGATTCCGTCTTTCTCGGCGACATCCTTCGGCTACACACAAGGGAACCGCTTAGCGACCCGCAAACGCTCGAACGGGAATTTTTCAAGTATCTCAAAACGCATCTCGGCGAAAACCGGGAAATCAAATCTTATCGCTGGCTACAGGAGGTCAGAAGCTATGCTTTCCGCAACGCAAATCCGTGAAACAAAGGGAAAGAGAAAAATTTCGCAAATCACCGCCTACGACTACGGCTTTGCCAAAATCGCAGAATCCGCAGGGATCGACCAGATTCTCGTCGGCGACAGTCTCGCCAACACGATGCTCGGTTACAAAAGTACGAAATGCATCGGCATGAACGAAATGCTGGTTTTTGTCGCAGCGGTCTGCCGCGGTGCACCGAATACGCATATCATCGCGGACATGCCCTACACGAGCTACAAGGATCCGGCGACGGCGCTCGAAAACGCCAAGAAGTTCATCGATCTGGGAGCGAGTTCCGTCAAGCTTGAAGGCTTCTATCCCGAAACGATCGAGACGCTCCGCAAAAACGGCATCGAAGTCTGCGCACACCTGGGACTTCTCCCGCAAACAGCGACGAGCTTTAAGCAAGTCGGAAGAACCGAGGACGATGCGGAAAGAATTTTAAGGGAAGCTAAGGCAATCGATGAAATCGGAGCGTTCGAATGCGTCCTCGAACACATTCCCGAATCCCTTGGAAAAAGGGTGACGGAAGCCGTGAAGCTAATCACCATCGGCATCGGAGCGGGCCATGCAACAGACGGTCAGGTTGCGGTTCTGCACGATGCACTGGGAATCACCGACGGGAAAATTCCTCCGTTCGCGACAAAGTTCTGCGACATTTTCTGTCTTGCAAAAAGCGGTGTCAAGGATTTTATCGCCTCGGTCAATCAAACGCTATAGCACAAATTTTGTTCCTCGACCAGTTGCCATGAAAATATTTTTAAAAATAAGTGTTGATATTTTGTGAAAATCAAGTTATTTTATATTCATAGTTATTAACAACTAAAAAAAGGAACAAAAATATGGCAGTAGCAAAAACCAAAACAGCCAAATCGGCAGCAAAAGCTCCGGCAAAGAAAACAGCCGCAGCGAAAAAGACCGTCAAGGCCGTAGCCAAAAAACCGGCAGCAAAGGTCAAGAAGGAAGCCAAGCCGACAGCAAAGAAAGCTGTCGCACCGAAGGCCGCCGCCAAGAAAACCGCAGCAAAAGCCCCGGTGAAAAAAGCGGTCGCTGCAAAAAAGGCAGTCAAGGCCGTAGCGAAAAAAGCGACAAAGCCGGTCGCCAAGAAGAGCGCCCCGAAGAAGGCTGCACCGAAAAAGGCTGTGGCAAAAAAAGCCAAGGCGAAGTAATTTTTTAGCGTTTCTCTCTTTGCTAAAAAGAACAACAAAAAGGTTCGGAGAAATCCGGGCCTTTTTGCGTTTTCTAATTTTATCCCATGATTTCCGAAAACGACTTGAAAGCGATTGAAAATCTCGGGCTTGACGAAAAAATCGCCCGGGTAGAAAAACTTCTCGATGGAAAGGAGCAGCCTCGCGCCATTGAACTAGGACTTTACCTTGCGCTACAGATGGCGCTCGAAATCCGAAACGGCGAATCGCTCGGAAGCCAGTCGGGAAAAATCGTACTCGCCTGGACAAAAAAATACCCGGCGGAACTTGTCGAACAGGCGATTCCGCTCGCCAAGCAGTTTTTCACCGACCCGCAGAAAATCGCAAACCGAATTCGCGAAGGACTTCTAAACGAAAATGCCTGAGAAAGTCAAAACGTTCCCCGCCTCGGTCGATATCGGCAGCCACTCGACAATTCTTTTAATTGCCGACTTTGAAACGGACGCTAGCGGAAAGACGACGCTCCAGCCGAAAATCCAGAAAGTCGAAGTGTGCAGGCTCGGCGAAGACGTTTACAGTTCGGGCGAAATCTCCGAAGAAAGGCTCGGCGAACTTTCCAAAATTTTGTCCGGGTTCCGCTCGACGGCAAACGCTCTCGGTGCAGAAATCAAGGCCTGCGCCATGACGGAAGCAGCCCGCAAGGCGAAAAATACCGAACAGGTTCTCGCCGCGGTCGAAAAGGCTCTCTGGGTGAAACCGCAAATCATTTCGGGCGAAGAAGAAGCCGCCTACACGTTCCGCGCTGTCGAGGAATGGCACGGCGAAGGCATCGTCACGGTCGATATCGGCGGAGGCTCTACCGAAATTTCAGACGGAGAAAACGGCATCTCGATTCCCGTCGGAGCGCTTTACCTCTACAAAAAAATGGGAGCGATTCCCGGCCCGGAATACAAGAAATGGGAAAAGGAAGAACTCAAGGGAAACCCTTTGCGGCCTTACGCCAAGAAGCCCGTCTATCTCGTCGGCGGAACGGGAACGGCGCTCGCGATGGTATTTCTGAACGCTCCCGAATTTGATTTTCGTGCGATCGAAGGTCTCGAAATGAACCTCGACCAACTCGAAAAAACCATCACCAAGATTTCCAACGTTTCAAAAGAACTTCGCGCGAGCATGCCGGGGCTTGAAAAAGGCCGAAGCGATGTCATCATCTGCGGACTCTACTGGCTGCGCAGCCTGCTTTCACGCCTACACGCGGAATCGTTCCGCATCTGCACAGCGGGCCTGCGCTTTGGAATTCTCTACCCGCCGAAACCTCCCAAGCCCAAGGAAGAGCGCAAGGTGAAAAAACTTCCGCCGTGGCTCGCCAAGAAAAAGGAATCCGAAGATGAAAATGCGAATTAACAAGTTCCTTTCCCTGTGCGGTGTGGCAAGCCGTCGCACAGCAGACGAAATCATTCGGAAAGGCCGCATCCAGGTGAACGGGGAGCTTCTCTCCGAACCCGGAAGAGAAGTCGATGAAAAGGACGATGTCCGAGTTGACGGCAAGCGGATCTTCGCCCCGAAAAAGCACAAAGTTCTCCTGTTCCACAAGCCCGCCGGCTGCGTCTGCTCCGCAAGCGACCCGCAGGACCGCGCAACGGTTTACGACTACCTGCCCACGGAATACCGTACCATGAAATACATCGGGCGGTTGGATCTCCAGAGCCGCGGACTTTTGCTCTTTACCGACGACGGCGACCTGATTTACAAACTGACCCACCCGAAATTCGAGGTTCCTCGAAGCTATTACGTCTGGACGACGCGACCGCTCAGCCGTTCGGCTGCGGACCGCCTTATCGCAGGCATTGAAATCGGAGAAAACGAACGCGGGGAAATCGAAGAAGGCCACGCCGAAGAAATCTTTTTCGATCAGGGATTTTTCGAGATGGTACTTTGCGAAGGAAAGAACCGCGAAATCCGTCGGATGCTCGAAGCGGTCGGCTACACCATCCGCGACTTAAAGCGCGTTTCCTACGCAGGAATCACCCTCGGAAACCTGCGCCCGGGCGAATTTCGGGAACTTACCCCGTCCGAAGAAAAGACTCTCCGCGGGGCAGGCGAACATTCTGGGCAAAGATGAAACGTTCCATCTTTATCGGCGATGTCCACGGATGCTACGACGAGATGATGAAAATGCTCGAACAGGTCCGCTACACACCGGGAAACGATTCCGTCTATTTCACCGGAGACTTGATAAACAAAGGCCCCAGCTCCGTCAAGGTCGTGCGGGAAATTACCGCTAACGGTTTTCAGTGCGTTCTCGGCAACCACGAAGCGCGACTTCTCCAGCTAACAACAACCCCCGAAAATCTTTGGACCGAAAAGGAAAAGCGAATGGCTGACGTCTTGGAAGATCCTTTCTGGATTTCAGGCGTTGTCAAGAAATGGCCGCTCTGGATCGATACGCCGAACGCGCTACTCGTCCACGCGGGACTTGAACCCGGCAAGCAAAAACTCGAAGAAATGGATGCGAACGTCATCCTCTCCGTGCGAACCTGGGACGGCAAAGGCGAAAATCTCAATTCGCCAAAAGATCCCGCCTGGTTCGAATGCGTCAAATGGCCAAAGCTCGTCATCTTCGGGCACTGGGCAGCCAAAGGTCTGGTCAATGTTCCCGGATTCCGCGGACTGGATTCCGGATGCGTCTATGGAAAAAGCCTTTCCGCCTACTCCCCCGAAGAAGACAGGCTCTATTCCGTCCCCGCGGCAAAAGCCTATACGATGATTCATGTTAAGAGGACTTAGAGCTTAGAACTGCTGACATTTAAGTTCTCGGGAAACGGTAAGCGGGACACGAGATGAGGGATTTCGAGATTATCGGGTCAAGCCCGATAATGACAGTTAAGTGTGCGATTTTCCGTCCGATATCATTTCCTCGTCATTCCCCGGCTCGCTAAAATGTCATTCCCGTGCTCCGACACGGGAATCTAGATTATCGGGTCGAGCCCGATAATGACAGTTTGGAGAGATTGCCGGGTCTATGCCCGGCAATGACAGGTTAGTCAGCGTGGCCATGGGGGTGGTTGCAAGGAAGGGGGATTATCAGATCTTAGAACTGAGATTTTGGCTTAAGCGTCATTTGGATACCTAAATCGTTTGTAATCCCTTGAAAAACAAGGC